>SLMC01000184.1 GCA_007133745.1 Kiritimatiellia bacterium | reverse complement strand
TAAGCGGGTAGTTTTCAACAAGGCCGGACGCTTTATCGAGGATGTCAACTCTTACGGAGAGGATATGGATCTGGCGGACAGGGTGACAGCCTTGTATGAATGCCGGTTCGTGCCGGACGCGACAGTCTATCACAAGCCGCGCGGGACGTTGCGGAAGATTTTCCTGTGGTTTGTCGAGCGCGGGAAGAGCAATGTCCGGCTCGTCCCGTTTGTCGGCAGCCCCAAAAAACATGCGCTGTATCACGCCAAGAATTCGCTGACGCTGCGGTTCGTTGTTCTGGCGGCGTTGATTTTCCTGGCTGGCGACTATGGGTGGCATGTGGCGGGGCTGAGCATCGGCTTGTATTATCTGCTCATGTTGCGACGGTATGCCTTTCAATGGAAATACGGGAAGCGCTGGGACGTGTTTCTGCTGACGCCGGTCGTGAAGTTTGTCATGGATGCCGGGATGGAGACCGGGATGCTCGGCGAGCTGACGAAGAAAATTCTGAAGAACAAGCGCCGGTGAACGGTTGCGATGTGGCAGACAAAGCGCAGGCGCTTCGAGCGAAAGAGGCGTTGTCACGCATTACCTGGTTAAGGGCTTGTCCGAAGACTTGTTGTCCACTTCTTCCTCGATGGCCGAGCGCATATCGTCGCGCAGGCTTTTGTCGGCGCCGTAGAGGTAGGTGCAATAGACAATGCCGCCGATAAGGCTCCAGCCGAGGATCGTCACGTAGATCAGAAGCGAAAGCGCGATGGCGGCGGCGGCGGGCACATGGAGGACGCCCAGCAGAAACACGGTGGCGCCTTCCCGCGTGCCCAGTCCGCCCGGCGTGACCGGAATGGCGGAAATCGCGTTGATGACGGGGAAGATTTTCAGGTAGTCGAGAAAAGGCATCTCGATTTCGAGCGCGGAGCCTAGAAAGTAGGCGCAGAAAATGAGCGACAGATGGTTGCCCAGCGACAGGAGTATGGTTTTGGTCAGAAGGCCGGGATGCCGAAAGCACAGGTGAAAGGCGTTGTAAATACGGTTGACCAGGGCTCCGAACGACGTGCGTTCACTGAGTTTTTTGAAGAAGGCCCAATGTTCGAACACGTTTTTGCGGAAGACAATGATCAGTCCGGCCATGGCGGCCGCGAGCAGAGCGATATTGAACACGAGCGCGATGCGCGTTTCCCTGTGCGAAAGAAAGAAGCGAAGGAAAACGACCATGATTAGGGCTGTCATGGCCAGAAGCGCCAGCAGTCCGATGACACGGTCGAGCACAATCGTGGTAATGGCCTCGGTTTTTCGCTGCCGGGTGCGCCGCGCCGCGAAATAGGCTTTGATGACATCGCCGCCGACGGAGCCGGGCATGAACGAGTTGAAGAACTGGCCGACAAAATAGAGCGACATGACGCGCTGAAAAGGGAGCATCAGGCCCTGGGCCTTCAGTAGCATGTTCCATCGGACGATACAGAAGAACAGGCAGACGCCGAACAACAGGGCGCCGAGCGCAAGCCAATGGCCATTGGTCAGCGCGACCTTGAACGCCGTTGCGATCAGGGCAAAGCCTTGACGTTCGGTTGCGGCGCCGATCCAGGAGATGGCCTCCGGTCCGATGCCGTCCTCGCGTGTAAGCTGGCCCGTATTCGGAAAGTCCCGTCCAAGCTTGCCCTGTTTCAGGACGTTCAGGACAAGGGCGTTGTCCGCCGTCTCCGTCACGGTGTATCGGCCGGGAACGGGCTGGGCGTCGTCGGTATAAACACTGCCTTGCGAGACGGAGACGGGGTGGGCGACTTCAAAGGCGATCCGCCACGAGCTTTGGTCGATGTTGTTCAGAAGCAGAGCGACCAGGCCGATGCCCAGCATCAGTTGCGCGACGGACAGGATTTTCTTTTTCATGGCTGATCGTCCTCGGCAAGCATGTCGCGCAGTGTTTGATCGAAGGGTATGCGGGGCGTCCAGCCTGTTTGTCCCCGGATTTTTTCCGTGTTCAGCACAGGCGACCGGTCCGTGGGCCGGACCTTGTCCGGATCCGTTTCCCGGCTCGGGTCGATGCCGGCCATGGCGCAGATTCGGTCGAGGATGGCGCCGAGTTTCCGGTTGTCGCCTGCGGAGACGTTGTAGGCTTCGCCCGCTGCGCCGTGTTCGAGCAGCAGACGATAGGCGACGACGACATCGCGCACATCCGCGAAGACCCGTTGGCTTTCCAGGTTGCCGGCATGAATCACGGGCGGCGTCCGACCGGCGGCAATGGCTTGGGCTTGACGGATCAGGGCGGGAACGACAAAGCTGGACGATTGGCCGGGGCCGGTATGGTTGTTGGGACGCGCGGTCAAAAGAGGCAATCCGAACCGCCTCGCATAGCCTAGAGCCGCGATGTCGGAGGCGGCTTTGGATACCGCGTAGAGGTTGGCCGGCGCCAGCGGCGCATCTTCGGCGACCGGGCTTTCGTGGTCTTGCGGGGCGTAGATTTGCGCGGTGGAGACCACCAGCGTTTTGCAGTCGGGCGCATGGCGTTTCAGCGTGTCGAGCAAAATCATTGTGCCCGCGATATTGACCGAAAGCATCGTTTCGGGCCGATTCTCGCCGTCCGGCACGAAGGCTATGGCGCTCAGATGCACGCATGCGTCGGGCCGGGCGGTTCGGAATGCCGCTTCGATGGCGGCGCTGTCGCGAATGTCGGCCGTGAAACGGGCAGCCGGCTCGGCGAGGGTCGGGTCGGGAAACGCCACGTCCAGAGCCAAAGGCTCGTGGCCGTGCCGCGTCAGATCATCGATCATGTGGCGCCCGACAAAACCGGCCGCGCCTGTAACAAGAATACGCATGAGCGCCTTTCCGAACATGATGCGCGCTTGAGCGCACATCTTATACAGACAGAGTCACTACGAAACACGCGAAAAGCGCGAAAACAATGTTCTCCGCATGATAAACTTTCGCGTGTTTCGTAGTTTCCTTATGCTTCACTTTTCCCCTTGCACTCAACTTTTTCCGTGTTTTCCGTGTATTCCGTGGTAAAAAAATTTTACACACCAAACATCACGTTCTGCGTTCCACGTTCTTCCCGTGTCTTTCGAGATCGGCGTCGACCATCATGGCGACCAGCCGTTCGAAATCGACGCGCGGTTGCCAGCCCAGTGTCTGGCGCGCTTTCGCGCTGTCGCCCAGCAAGTGCTCGACTTCCGCCGGGCGCACGAAGGCCGGGTCGATCACGACATGCTTTTCCCAGTCCAGCCCGACATGGCCGAAGGCGATACGGCAGAAATCTTTTACCGAATGGGCGATGCCGGTGGCGACCACGAAGTCGTTTGGCTCGTCCTGCTGCAGCATCATCCACATGGCTTCGACATAGTCGCCGGCGAATCCCCAGTCGCGTTTGGCGTCCAAGTTGCCCAGTCGCAATTCCGTCGCGAGCCCCAGCTTGATGCGCGCGACACCGTCCGAAATCTTGCGCGTGACGAATTCCTTGCCGCGCCGCGGACTTTCATGATTGAACAGGATGCCGGATGCGGCGAAAAGATCGTAGCTTTCGCGGTAGTTGACCGTGATGTAATGACCGAAAACCTTGGAGACGCCATAGGGGCTTCGGGGATAGAAGGGGGTCTGCTCGGTTTGCGGCATTTCGCGGACTTTGCCGAACATTTCGCTGCTGGACGCCTGATAGAATTTGGCGCGGGGACAGGCTCGGCGCATGGCTTCCAGCATGCGGATGACGCCGATCGCCGTAAATTCGCCGGTAAGAATCGGCTGCTCCCAGGAGGTGGGCACGAAGGACTGGGCGGCCAGGTTGTAGATTTCGTCGGGCAGCGTCTCTTCCATGAGCTTGATCAAGGAGAGCTCGTCCAGAAGATCGGCCTGTTTCAGGACGAGGCGATCCTTGATATGGGCGATGCGCTCGAAGGCTTCCGTGCTGGCGCGTCGCACCATGCCGATCACCTCGTAGCCCTTGTCCAGAAGCAAGTCCGCCAGATAGGAGCCGTCCTGCCCGGTCACCCCCGTAATTAAAGCCTTTTTTTTCATAGCTTGGCGTTCTCCATTTTCTCTTTGCGGTACATTCTTTAAGCGCACCTTGTTTTCTGCCTTCATTATCTTCGTTGCCTTCTGTTCAAACATGGTTTTGGGTTGCGGCTTTGCCGCGCCGAGTATTTCGCACCCTGTTATTTCGCCTGGGCGATGTTCCGAACAAGCGCGAGTGATTCCCTGATGGCGGCCGGTTCGGTTCCGGGGGCCGGCTCGAAAACGAAAACCGTATCAGAACGAGGCAGCGCATTCAAAGCGGAAAGCGCAGTTTTTTCTTCCAGCGGAAACCGGTGCGCATCGCGTGGGCCATGCGCTTCGTGCAGGTGGACTCCGACAATGCAGGCCGCCAGTTTTTTCAGCCAGTGTTCCGCATGGACGAAACCGAGCGCTTCGCGGATGCGGGCGTGTCCGACATCGTGCCAGTGCCGGATGGGGCCGCCGGCGTACCGTTCGGCGATGTCCAGCATTTCGAGTTCGGTGGGAATGGCCTCCCATGAAGGCAGATTTTCAAGGGCGAGCATGATGTCGTGTTCTTCCAGGATCGGGAGCAGCTCGTCCAGCGACGCATAAAGCGCATCCAGATGCCGATCGCGTTTTTTGTCGCGGCGCATCATGGCTTTCATCCTGATTTTTTCGTATTTCGGCGTGTCTTGCAGGTCGCGGCCAAGCAGATGGGCCAATTTCGCGGAATAATTCTTCATGTCGACTCTGCCCGCATGCGAAACCACGATGCGCGCGCCCAGTTCCGCCGCGAAACGCACGGTGTCTAGCGTGTGGCGAACCGCCAGGTTCCGAATGCGTCTGTCCCGGCTGGCCAGAGCGAAGAGTTCGGGATGGCCCGCAGGCGCGCCGACGGGGACCGGGCAAAAACTGTGGACGCTTCCCGAAACCACGCTTTTGCTCGCGATCATGTTGCGCACACCCGCAACGAGATCCATCGTCAAATCGTACCCGAGCTCCACGCGGTCGAAACCGAGATCGAGAATTTCCTCGATCAAAGCCTCGCCCGTTTTGTGGCGATACGCGTTCCAATGGGTTGACAGGGCGAAATCCATAT
>SLMC01000280.1 GCA_007133745.1 Kiritimatiellia bacterium | reverse complement strand
TCGATATAATAGCATTTCTTTCCGTCCCGTATCGCCTTGCCCATCACGCGCGCGACCAGAGTTCCCGCTGTCGCCACAAGGTATCGGCCCGGCTCGGCAATGATTTCTATCGGCGGCGGGAACAAACGGTTCAGCTCGGCATTCAATTTGCGGGCCAAACCCCTGAACGATTCAACCTGATCGTCATAGGGGGCCGGGAACCCGCCGCCGATATCCAGCAGTTTCAAATCGAACCCGGCATTGGCCGATTCACGGAACACTTCCGATGCCTGCTGCAGGGCCTGCACATAATTGTCGAAATTGGTGCATTGACTGCCCACATGAAAACTGAGCCCTTCCACGGACAGCCCGGCTCTGCGAGCCTCGTCCATCAGCGCCATGGCCTCGGCCGGCGCGGCGCCGAATTTCGAGGCCAGCTCGACCATGGAACCGGTATTGGCCACCTTGATACGCAAAACCAGGCCGGCCTGCGGCGCGCCATCCCGGATCTTGCCGATTTCCGCCGCATTGTCGTACACGACCAACGGCTTGTAGCGATTGAGCTTCTCCAGCGTTTCTCTGGACTTGACCGGATGGGCGTAAATGATTTTGTTCCAGACGAACGCCAACTGCTCGGTTTCCGAAAGACTGCGAATATGACGGAAAACCAGCTTGAATTCCGGCCAGGACGCCACATCGAAACTGGCGCCCATGCGATAGAACGCGCGAACGATATCCGGGTCCGGATTGGCCTTAACCGCGTAATAGGGCTGTACACGCGGCAAATATTTTCTGAAATCCTCGAAATTGCGCCGCAACGCCTTGTGATCCACCACCATCAACGGCGTCCCATGCGCCTCGGCCAGTTTTTTCAATACGCGTGTCGCGACCATAATTCGCTCCCCAAGGCGGCCTTCGGCCGCAACTGAAGTAATCAGCAATCAAGGCGTTAGGGATTAGGCGTTAGCCACTAACTCCTAGCTCCTAGCCCCTAGCTCCTAGCCCCTAGCTCCTAGCCCCTAGCTCCTCGACGGCGCTAACGGTTGTGCGCGACATACTCCTTCACGAGGTTCCTGGTCAAGGCCGGAAGTTTCCCGTACAGGTTTTTCAGTCGGCGCGGCTTGTGCTTGTTCAACGCGTAATGCGTCATGACGGGCAACGCGACCGTGGAGTCGAGGTAGCACACGACGGCGTCCGGCAACCGTGCGGGATCGACCTTGCCCCAGCTCACGGCTTCGTGCGGCGTGGCGCCGGACAGGCCGCCGGTATCCGGGCGCGCATCGGTGAACTGCAAAAAATATTCGTGCCCGAACTCGGGAATGCGCAATACCTCCTGAATTTGCGGTTCGGTCTGCAGCAGAAAATTCTTGGGCGACCCGCCGCCGACCAGCACGGCCGCCGTGCGCCCGCCCTTCTGCTGGGCGCCCAGCACGATCGCCGTACTCTCGTTCACGTCGATGCTCGGATTCACCCGCAAACGGCTGCCGGCTATCTCGATGCCCGCCACGTTCATGCCAATGGTCGAATCGCCCGGCGACGAACAGAAACAGGGCACCCCCGCCCGATAGGCCGCCGCCAAGACCGAAACATCCTTCAACCCGGCTTGCCGTTCGAACTCCGCGCAATACTTGCCCAGGCGCCAGTGCAGCTCTGCCGTGCCCATCTCCTTCTGAAACTCGTCCTGCCACAGAATTTTGCGCAACAGATCGTCCGTCGCCATCAGCACGTCGTTGTAGTCCAGAAAAATATCGTAGATGCGCACCACGCCCGTCTTGCGCAATTCCGGGTCGCGCACGAACGGCGTCCCCTTGTACAGCGGCAGATTCATGGCATGGTGCATGTCGTGATACAAGTTGGCGCCCGTCGCCACGATCCAGTCCACGAACCCGGCCTTGATCAGCGGAACAACCGCCGCCGCGCCGATCCCGGCCGGGGTCAGCGCGCCCGCAAGGCTCATGCCCACCGTCACGTCGCGCCGCAGCATTTTCTCGGTGAACAGCCGACACGCCTCCTGCAGACGCGCCGCATTGTAGGCCAGAAAGCAGTTGTCCACCAGATCCGGCAACGTTTCCTTGCCTGTAATGGGCTTGGGCAAAATGCGCTTGCCCTTCAGAAAATGCCCTTTGCCCTTGCAAAACTTGTGGGGATATCGACTGATGAATTTTTTCGGAAGATTGATGTTGCCTGTCTTGTCGGTTTTCATAAACGTCTGCCTCCTTTGAATTTAAAATCGGCTAAAAATACAAAAACGCGAGAACATTGTAAAGAGAGGTTTTACTCGCAAATGATCCTTTCGGCCGACGGTCGCACCACGGAACAATAAAGTGGACGTACACCTATACCCGCTCTGCCGGGATTTCAGAAAGACCCTATGCATGGAGGCGTGATTAAGGCGCTAAAACTCGGCCCCAACCGCGCAGCCCGCGATTTCATGCGTTGCTGCTACCGGATACGGGCGGCATGGCGGCCGGCCGGAAGAAGGCCGAGATCGAGCGTGCCTTCCGGGCCGGCTTCGGCATGGCGCGCGCCGACCGTATAGGCGCTGTTCGGCTCGGCATCGAGGATCAGGACGCGGACAGGCTGGGGCAAATCAAGCTCCACCGCCGACAGCGGTTCGGGATCATGCGCGAAAACCAATGCCCAGTCGCCCACTTGAACGGCATGGGCCCGCGTGCCGGCATCCAGCACGCGAACCGAGGGCGACTCCGCCGGGGTCTCGTCGCGAAGACGGGCGAACAGGACGTTGAGAAAGCGCGTGCTTGTGCCGGACTCGATCGGCTCCACTTCGGTTCGCCACGCGCCAGCATGCACAACGGCACGCTTCTTCTCAGTCACGCCCGCCGCCAAATTCTTGCCGGTAAAACCATCGGCCTGCGTGCCCTTGTGTTCCACGTAGCACTTGTAGTTCGGCCCGCCAATCTTCAAGGCGCGCGCCTGCTCGGGCAGCACGATATGATGCTCCAAACGGCCGCGCCGATGCTCGGAAACCAGAACGCGGTCGCGCGTTTCCAGTATGCCGTCGTCCGGTCCGTTGCCGACCAGCAGACGTTCTTCCGAGCTGATCGGCTTGGCCAAATGATGCAAAAGAAACTTGGGCAGATAGTCGGCGCGCGTCGTCTCGACACGGTCGTACACCACAAAGGCATCGAGCGGACGCAGATAGAAGAACGAGCGCGTGACCCCGGAAACCTTGGGGTCTCGGCCGGGCTCGGCGAAACGGGTGGCGTTGTATGCGGCGGCAATGTCGGCGGCGATATAGTCGTAGACGCCCGGACGGCTTTCGAACGCCGTAATGTCCGCGCGTTTCAGATGCGGGCCGGAGGTCAGCAGCTTCTGGAAATGGCCGAAGTTGGCGCAACTGAAACCGGTCGGCCGAATCGCACGCTGACCGCCGCTCAGCCATGCCCACCCGGTTCCCTTGCCTCGCCATTCCAGATAGGCGGAGGTTTCGTTCGGCGCCAGGACAAGCAGGCTGTTGGCCGATACGGTTTGCGTAAAGTAGCCGAGCCGATGGTCGCTGGTGTACCCGGCGCCCAGCAGTCCGGTACGCGGCGCCAGCAGTCCGCCTTTCTGTATGCTGAAATGGCCGACATCGTAATGCTGATGATGAGTGAAATAGTCGCCGGCGTTGAAAACGGCATAGGTCTCGTCCCGATCGCCCCACCGTCCGCGGAAAAACGCCAGCCCCATCGAGCGCCGACCGAACAGCATGGCCTGCGGCAGATGCTCGCGCATCCACAGCTCGGGCCGAACAGGATCGTAGTCGGTCGGCGGCCGAACGGACGGATCGTAGCTCAAGGCCGCATACCAGTAGTACGGGCGTTTCCCGTAGGGGATCGGCGAGCGGTTGCGAATATAGTCGGCGCCGGCCATCAAACCGGGATCGCCGGACAGCCGCGCGAAATAGTCGGTGGTCAGTTCCCACCAGCCGGTAGCGCCCAGCTTCAGGGAGCCCTGCGAATCGCCATAACGCTCGAACACCTCGTTGGGCCCGAACTGATAAAGCTGCCAGTAGCCGATCCGGCGCATGACGTCTCGAACGGGAATGCCGTCCAGCGTCTCGGTATCGAAGGCGGTCATGACGCAATCCGCCGCAAGGGCGTAGGGTCCCGCCCGATTGTATATCCAGTAGCTGGCCCCCTCGGGCCAGGCCTCGGTATGCTGAAGCGCGCGCAAGCTGTCCGCGTAATGAGCCGTGGCGCGGCGCAGCCGCGCGCGGTTGCGGGGCAAATCGCCAATGGCCAGCGCGGCGATCATGGCGTTGTTGGCCGCCTGATTGCGCCCGTGCCACAGGGCCATATACTGCTCGTCCAACCTGTCCAGTTCCGTATCGAGCCGCTCGGCAAGCTTGTATTCAATCGCCGCGCGCGCGCCGGGCGTCATGGCCGGATGCCCGTACAGCCAGTCGTAGGCCAGCGCGAAGGTCCAAATATTCGAATAGCCCCGCCCGCTACGACGGATGCGGCGCGCCAACATCTGACGCACAGCCATGACGGCATAGGCGTCGTCTTCCGTGACAATCCAGCAGGCGGCCGCCATGGCCGGATGCCAACGGTCGTCCGGCGTTTCGAACGCTTTTTCAAAAATAGCGCGAAACACGGCATCGCTCGCGTATAGGGCGCGAACGGACTCGAACGTCCGGCCGAACCCTTTGCGATCCGCCGGCTTGAACACCAGCCGGGGATGGGCCAGCGGCACGGGCGGCTCGAACGCGATGGTCGGCGGGTGCCGTTCGGCCGGCGCTTCCCAGAACCGATTTTGGGCCGGCGGCGGCGCCACCGTAACGCATCCGGCCGTCAGCGCGCATAGGCCCGGCCATATCCACCGAGCTCGCGCCATGCTCTTCATGATCTCATTCATAGCGTTCTTCCTCGGCTTGCTCATCTTCCCCCCCCGGGTAGACAAGAGATTAGGGCAAAAGATTAAGGCGAAAGATTAGGGTTCAAGATTCGAACCCCTTAATGCCTTAATCACGCCGTTCTGCCGAAAAAAACAAGAAAAGGCGCATGATTGTTTGTGAGTGTGTGGGTGAAAACTCACATACTCCCAAACCCACATACCCACACACTTGGGTTGCGGACGACAGCCCGCCTTGTGCCCCTAACCCCTAACC
>SLMC01000093.1 GCA_007133745.1 Kiritimatiellia bacterium | reverse complement strand
ATCCCATAGAGGTGGGCGAGTAAGTTTTTGAAAGTGTCGATTTGCAGGCATAGTTTTCCCTTTTTTGCACAACCAAAGAAGGAGGATGCTGATGCCTACGAAGTCGACAAGAGAGAATATGACGCTTGCCAAGCAGTTATGCAACCATATTCCGACGCATCTCAGCAATTCTCATTATGGCCTGGGACAGCCTGAAGGCTGAACTACGAACGCCTGATTTTCGAGCATTTCGGTGTTTGTAGTTCAGGCTTCAGCCTGTTTTCACGCGGGTTAAGGCCATAATGAGAAAGCCGCCTCCGGCAGGATTGGCGAGCGGGAAGAGTGCGATTAGGATCGGCAGCGGCAGCTTTCCCGCTTTGCACCCGATTGCGCAATTGCGCAGGGCGCAACAGAAATCGCTCGACCTTCCGCTGAATATTCCGCTGATCATACCCGGTGTTTTGGCTGTTGCATAAGCCTTGGGAATGTGTTAATGTATCTTCATGAGTGGAAAGCATGCCATTCTTGTTTTGTGTGTCGCGCGGTTTGCGTTGCCCGGTTTCGCGGAGGAACCTGCCGTGTCCTGGCCGGAGACGCTTCGGGCTGTCCGCGTTCACGAGGACACGTTCGATTACGTCCTGACCGCGTATACTGCGGCAGGCGACGGGCAATGGACGCTGTCGATCAATCATCGCGCGGGACAAACCTATTTTGCGCAGACGGGCGGCATGGTCGGGGCCTGGCGCGTTGTCGCGTTCGAACCGACGGAGGAACGCGTCTTCGTGCCGTCGGTCAACGCCTACCGGACGAGCAAGTCGGGGCGCGCAACGCTGGAGGATGCCGAAGGGCGCCAGCGTGTTCTGGTCATGGGTCGGCCTCTCGAAACGCCGGGCTGGCGCGTTACCTTGGCATCGCTTGTTTCGGGCGCGTTGTGGAATGTTCGGGAAGGCGACAGGGTTCGCGAAACCGAAGCGGAATTGACCGTTGTCCGAATTGCGCCGGACGAACCGGTCGCGGCGTCCTTCAACGAACAGCCGGTGACGATACCGCTGGCTGAATCGGAAGACACGGCCCGGTTGGCGACAGTGTGGCAAGAGCAGGCGGAGGCTCGGGAACGGCAGGAACGTTGGGCGCAGTATCAACGCTACAGGGAAGCCGAAGACGCGCGCGCATCGGATTGGGCGGTCGCGCGGCCTGTGCCGACACCCCGAGTTCCTGCGTCGGCTGCGCGGCGGCCCGAGTGGTTTTTCGGGACGGAATACCGTTATCCGTCGCAGTACGAGGTGTGGATGCTGCGGCAGGGTCCGGATGGCGCATGGCGTCCGTTTGTTGTGCCTCGCGCATTCGAAAGCGGGCGCGCGCGGTTCGGGTGGGGCTCGTCCGGATACGGCGCCCATTCCTATGCCGCGCCCGACGCGTACGGATCGCCTGCGGATTCGCGCTCGCGCGAAATGGTTCCGCCCTATGCCGCCCCGATGGTTCCGCACCCCGAGTCTCGCCGCCGCTGACTCCGCAAGGCAAGCCCCCCCGACTCTGCCGGGAGACTCCTAAAAACATACGTTTTTTGGTGTATCTTTCGGAATGCGCACCATGAAGAGCCCGTCTTCGCGAAACTTCGCCGAGGCAAGCCATGAAGGACATGAAGGCCCGTCGCATAGTCTAAGAGTGGCCAGCGGTCGGCCCAGACTCCTGTTCGCACACTTCAGATTCCTTGATCTCGGCTTGGGATTTGGGCTGTTTTCGGGAAAATGATTTGGCGCCATTTTATCGATCCCGCCGGCCTTGCGCCGGTGGTGAAGGAAGTTGAGAGAGGAGGACGCAGCGCCTACCCCCCTCAACGTTTGCCTCCACCGGCGCAAGGCCGGCGGGCGGCACGGTGCGATGTACGAAATGTGCCATTTCATTTTCCGACGAGATCCCTAATCTCCGGTAGGTTAATCACGCCGTCCTGCCGAAAATAACAAGAAAAATCAGACAGCCCCAATTGATAGGTCTGGCCAAGGGGTCAGAGGTCGGAAGTCAGCCCGGAAAACCGGTTGACGACCCGGCCGGTTATATCCCGATATTGGCCAGTATTCTGCACAGTCCACTCACCGTTTCAACGAGACGGGGATGGGTTTGCTCGAATTCCTCGACGGAGGAGCGCAGCGCCTCTTCGGCCAGTTTCCGGAGTTTGGGGTTGTTCTTTTGACGCAGCGCCTCGTGAGTCGCGGCATGGGCGAAGCCGGCGATGCTTTCGGCGGTTTCGCGGTCGGACTCCGCCAAGGGCCGAGTCTCGTTGCGCAACGTTCCTGTCAGGCCAAGCAGCTCCTCGCGTTGCGGAGCGGACAAGGCCGCGGTGCGTATTTTCTCTTCCAGTTGCGAGAGGGTGGTTTCCGTTTGCGGAAGCATGGTCAAACCTTGGGGCTGTCGGCTTCGGGAAGTTTACGGTAGAGGGTCGCAAGGCTGATTTTCAGGGATTTGGCCGCCTTTTCCTTGTCGCCGGAAGCCATGGAAAGGACTTGCTTGAGATACTCCTTTTCCTTGGAGCGCAGAAATGCCTTAAGCGATTTGGCTTTTTCGGGGTCGAGCTTTTCGACTTTGTCGCCGCCGGTCGGAGCGGGCGCCGCCACTTGGGTGGCGGCGATTTTTGGGGGCAGCACATCGCGGGTGATTTTGTTGTCCCGAGCAAAGGTGACGCCGTGCTTGATGGCGTTTTCAAGTTCCCGCACGTTGCCCGGCCACGCGTAGGCTTCAAGGACGGCGGCAACTTCCGGATCCAGAACGGGCGACGGCTTGCCTTGCGGAGTTTCGACCTGAAGAAAATGGTAGGCGAGAGGCAGAATGTCTTCGGTCCGCTCGCACAAGGGTTTGATGACGATCGGAATTACGCTGAGCCGATAGAAAAGATCTTCGCGGAAGCGGCCTTCGCCGATGAGCGTTTCCAAATTGGTATTGGTGGCGGCGAGGACTCGGACATCGATAGGGATGTCGCGGTTGCCGCCCACGCGCCGCACTTCCTTTTCCTGCAGAACGCGCAGAAACTTGCCTTGGATGGCCAGAGGCATGGAACTGATTTCGTCGAGAAAGACCGTGCCGCCTTCGGCGGCTTCCATGAGCCCTTCCTTGTTGGCTGCCGCCCCGGTGAACGAGCCTTTCATGTGGCCGAACATTTCCGATTCCAGCAGCGGTTCGGGCAGAGCGGCGCAGTTGACGGCCAAAAAGCGCTTTTCCTTGCGATGGCTGTAGGCGTGAATGGCCTTGGCGACGAGTTCCTTGCCGGTTCCGCTGTCGCCTTGAATCAGAATGGCGGCATTGGTGGGAGCCACTTTCTTGATCATTTCGCAGACGTTCTGCATCGCCTGGCTTTCGGCGACGATGTTTTCCAGATGATAGCGCGCGCCAAGCTGAGCCTTGAGCTCCTCGTTTTCCGTAATCGCCTTGTTGTGTTCGAGCGCGCGCCGCACGGTGATCAGCAGCTCGTCCACCTTGAAGGGTTTGGTGATGTAGTCGTAAGCGCCCAGCTTCAGGGCTTCGATGGCCGTTTCCACCGAGCCGTAGGCCGTCAGCATGATGACGGGCAGCGCGGGTTTCTCGCGATGGACCAGGCGCAACAGTTCCATGCCGTTAACGGGAACCATGCGAATGTCGGACAGCATCAGGTCGTAATTTTCCGACTCGATGAATTCCTTGGCCTTTTCGCCGCCCAGCGCCGGAGTGACTTCGTAGCCTTCGGCCTTGAGCAACGTAGAGAGCACGCTCAAGATGCTGGGTTCATCGTCTACAAGCAGTATCTTGGCCATAACATCATTTGGCGGGTTTCGCCCGCAATCCAAAGGTTAAGGAAAAAAGGTTTCTTGTTTTTTTCGTCAAGACAGCGTGATTAAGAATACAAGGCGGGCTGTCCTCCGCAACCCAAGTGCGTGGGTATGTGGGTTTGAGAGTATGTGAGTTTTCACCCACACACTCACGTACCCACACACTCACAAACAATCACGCCTCCAATGTCTTGTTTTTTGCCATGACAGCGTGATTAAGACTCCAAGCTATCCGTTTTTTTCAAATTTGCAAATACAAAAACATAAAAAGTTATCCGCCTTGGATCACTTCTCCGATTTTGAAAATGGGAAGGAACATGCAAATGACAATGCCGCCGATCAATACGCCTAGCACGACCATGAGCAGGGGTTCAAGCAAAGAGGTGAGGCCGGCGAGCATGGTTTCGACCTCGTCGTCGTAAAAATCGGCGATGTTGTCCATCATTTCGTCCACTTTCCCGGTTTTTTCCCCTGCTTGCAACATGCGAACGAGCATGAGCGGAAAAACCGTTTGGTTGACCATGGCGCTGGAAAGAACATCGCCTTTTTCGAGCGAGGCTTTGCTTTTCATGACGATGGCTCCGGCCACGCGATTGCCGGTGGCGCCGGCGACGATGTCGATGGAGGTCAGGATGGGGACACCGCTGCGTATGAGCTGGCCGAATGTGCGGGCGAAGCGGGAGGCGGCGACTTTCTTGTTGAGTTCGCCGAAAACGGGCGCGTACAGCATGAACTTGTCGAAATTGTAAGCCCCGGACGGGGTGGATTTCCATTTTTTGAACGCGACAATGACAGCGACAAAAACAACAATGACGACAAGCGCATTGCCGCGAATCGCGTCGCTGATGTTCATGAGGACCTGGGTGGGAAGCGGGAGATCGCCGCCCAGTCCGGAAAACATATCCGCGAAAACCGGAACAATGAAGACGATCAGGCCGGTCGATATGGCCAGAGCCAGACAAAGCACGATCGTGGGGTACATCATGGCGGACTTGACTTTGCGGCGCAGCTTGGCGCTGGCCTCCAGGAAACCGGCGAGTCGGTCGATGGTTTCCGCCAGTTGCCCGCCGGATTCGCCGCCGCGCACCATATTGCAGTACAGGTCGTCGAAAATCGACGGGAATTGACGCAAGGCGTCGGACAGAGCGGATCCGTTTTCGATGTTTTTCCGGACCTGACTGATTACGAACTTGAAGTTGACGTTGTCGGCCTGCTCCTCCAGAGCTTCCAGCGAGGCGATGATCGGCATGCCGGCCGCGAGCATGGCGGAAAGCTGGCGCGAAAAACTGGGCAGGTTCTTCTGTACAATTTTCTTGGCGCCGGGCACCTTGTTCGTTTTGGCCTT
>SLMC01000185.1 GCA_007133745.1 Kiritimatiellia bacterium | reverse complement strand
TGGATCGGCTACATGTGCAACGATCAATTCACATGGCAGACTCCTTTCATTCTGCTAGAAACAGCCAAGCTTTGCTTGGCGCACCGAAGGGCACAAAGAAGGGCTGGCACACTTCTTTGCCTCCGAGGCTCTTGCAAAACCATGCGGCTTCCCATGGTAGACGCGGCGTCTCGCCGCGTTTTGACGAGGCGGGACGCCTCGTCTACTCTGCCATCGCCCCTTGCGTCAGGGTTTTGCAAGAGCCTCTCTTTTCCGGAAGGCCTTTAATCCTAGATTCGGCATTTCAAGGTCTCTTTCTGTTGCAAGTGACCAGTCATCAGCAATCAGTGACCAGTGAGCCCAGGTGCGTTTATACATAAGCGCAAGCCGTGTGTATTGAACTGATTACTGATCACCGATTACTGGTTACTGCTCTTTTCAGGTTAATTCTTCGTGTCCTTCGTGCTCTTCGTGGTGCATAAACTTACCTTTTCTGCTTTAATTTTCATTTTCTTTGTTAACGTATCGGCCAAGTCGGATAACAGCAGGAAAGGAGACGAAGCAAGCCATGAACGAAACGGGCATGGAAAACTGGGACGAGGTGATCGAGGATATCCGGTCGGGCGATACCGACCGATACCGTGAAATCATCGAGCGGTTTCAGCCTCTGATCCGATTTGTGGTCTCCTATTATTTCCGGGGACGGCCCGATCAGACCGACGAAATCGTGCATATCACCTTTCTGGAAGCCTATCGCGGATTGGCCCGGTTCGAGACGGGGCGTCCGCTTGAGGCCTGGCTCAAGGGAATTGCGAGGCGGCAGTCCATGCGCGCGCTGCGGGCGCTGGCCCGCGAAAACGCCGCCAGCGAGAATTTGATTCAGCTCGAATTGGCGCGTACCCGCGAAAACACCGACCCGCCCCTCGAATGCGCGGAACGGCTGTCCGCCTGCATGGACCGGCTCAAGTCTTTCGCGAGAGAGCTGGTGGAACTCCATTATTTCCAACGGGTAAGCTTGAAATCAATCGCGACCCGGCTCTCCCGCAGCGCCGAAAGCCTCCGGGTTACCATGCTCCGAATCCGCACCCAGCTTCGCGCCTGCCTTACCGAAACGGTGGAATCATGAAGGAACACGAAAGAGATTCGCTGTTCGGAAAGTATCTTTCCGGCGAGATCGGCAAGCGCGAAGCCGCGCTCCTGCTGCGATGGCTGCGCGAAAACCCTGCGCTGGCCGAAGAGCTGGCCGGGCTGCAGGATGTGGACCTTCTCCTGGACTACTGGGTCCGAACACGGCTCAATTCGGGAGCGGGACTCGTCGAACAACACATGGCGGGCATCCGCGACCATGTGCGCGCGTCGCAATTCGCCGACCGCGTCCTGTCCGACATCAGCGTTAAACACAAGAATGTCCGCGCGTATGGCCGGAGGACGAAGCCAACCCGTTCGCTCCGGTTCCTGCCGCCCTTGGCCGTCGCCGCCGGCCTTCTGGCCGCGCTCGGCATCGGCCTGTGGCTGAACCGGACAACCCTCGAAACGCCAACTCCTTATGCCGCTATCGCCCGCGTGGAAAGCGTACGGGGCGCGGTCTCCGGCTTCGTGGACATTGCCGCCACCGAGCCCCGTCCCTTGCGCCCCGGCGACAAAGTCCTTGCCGGCATGCGCATCGAGACCGGCGCCGACAGCGCCGCCACCCTGGCCTGGCTCGACAACACGGCACACCTGACTCTCGCCGAATCGTCCGTTCTCTCCATGCCAATCTGTGTTCCGTCCGTGTCCGTCCGTGCCTCGTCCGCGGCTCTCCAGAAACGGATGGTTCTCCACCGGGGCGCTCTGACCGCCACCGTCGGCCCGCAACCGACCGCTTCGCCGTTCGAAGCGGAAACGCCGCATGCGCTGGCCACGGTGCTCGGCACGCGGTTTCGGCTGGAGGTGAGAGGGGAAACTGGGAACGGGGAACAGGACGCCCGACGCTCGACGCTCGACGCCCGCTTGCCTGCCGCAGACGCGGAACACCCAGATACTTCCATCAACCATCAACCATTCTCCCAACCATCAACCATCAACCATTCTCCCAACCATCAACCATCAACCATTCTCCCAACCATCAACCATCAACCATTAACCATGTCTTCCACCTGGCTGCATGTCGAGGAAGGACGGGTACGGTTCACGCGACTGGCGGACGAGGCTGAGATCGAAGTGGCGGCGGGCGAATTCGCCGTGGCGGGCGCGGCGGCCGAGGATTTCGCGCTCAAAACCTATCCCGACGGCACGGCATTGGTGGACGGGCCAATCATCTTCCAGGACGATTTCTCGGAAGGGCTTGGGAACTGGAATGTGGAGATTCTGAAGCGCAGTCCCGAAAACGCGGATCTTGTTGTACTGGTCGAGAATCCCGCTCCGGAGGCATTGGCGCAGGTTTCAACGCAAAGAGGCACCGGGCGCGCGCCGAACACGTCCGCCTTGGTTCTCGATCAGAAGGTGCCCGGGACCGTTGTCGGTGCCATGCTTTCGCGCGAGATCGGCACGACATCCTTTTCGGTTGAACTGCACGTCCGGTACAGCCCGTTGCGCGACTCGCACTTTCACTCCGTATCGGCTCGGGAACGGAAAGTGTTCCGGGTGTTTCCGGCGGATGCCGCCCGTCCCGACCGTATCGACGAGGCTGCCCGCCAGGGGCGTTGGATGAAACACCGATACGAGCTTCGGTTTCTGCGAGACGAACAGGGCGAACCTTTCGAGGAAACCAGGTTTTTCATTGATAACCGCCTGAGGAAACATTTTTGGAGCTATCCGAAAAACCGCGTATTCGGCTTTATGCTAACGGAAGGACGCGTTCAGATCGACAACGTCGTTATGAGAGAAAGCGTGCCCGCTGGCGGTCCCATAGCCAGTCGCGAAGAGCCCGGTCGCCATACGAAAGGACAGCTCCGGTAATCCATTCAAGGAGGTCGAACATGAATAAGACGCATGCGGGGAATACGAAATCGGTAATACGGGCGGGGCGGGGCGTCATGCTGGCTGCTCTTCTTCTGGCGGCGGCAGGGCCGCGTTTCGCAAACGCGCAAACCCCAGCGTTCACGCATGCGAGCGGGTCGCCATACCCGGGCGCCGCGGACAAGTATTCCGTGGCGTTGGGCGACGTGAACGGAAACGGACACCTGGACATCGTGACCGTCAACCGCGACGCGGACACTTTTTCCATTCTGCTGAACGATGGCGCAGGGAATTTCTCCGAGTCCCCGCACTCTCCAGCGCCGGCAGGCTGCTCTTTGTCGGAGAACAACCTTGCTTCACGCCATCACCGGGTCTCCTTGGCCGATATTAGCGGGAACGGATACCCCGACATCGTGTCCGCAGGGTCGTGGGGGCTGATTGTTCTGCTGAACAATGGCGAGGGAGAATTCAGCCCGGCTCCGGGATCGCCATTCAACACAGGCCTGAACCACAACTCTTCGCAACCTGTGCGGAATCCGGTGGTGGCGGACATGAACAACAATGGGCGCCCTGACGTGGTCGGATGGACTTACGGACTCTCAGAGATCCTGGGCGAACCTAGCGGCTATCAGGGCGGATATCTTGTTGTATTCCTCAATGACGGGCAAGGCGGATTTGCGCAATCGATCGTTAGCCTGCACCTGCTCTTTCCCGAGGTGTTTCCCGGTCTCGTTTCCAACTTTCAGGATTTGAAGATCGAAACGACAGACCTCAACGGCGATGGCGTACCGGATATCGTTGTCACCGGGCGCGACTTTGGTGGAGGCTTGTCGTATCCGGTCCTCGTTCTGCCGGGCGACGGCATGGGCGGCCTGATTCAAGGCTGGAGCACGATGCTCGGTTATCCATGGCCGCTGCACATGACAACCGGCGACATTAACAAGAATGGCGCCACAGACATTATCGTATCCACAAGAATAAGATCTCTTGAATATGGCGACAGCCGGGACCCCGATATGTTCCGGGTTCTGATCAACGACGGAACGGGCGGCCATTTCACCTTGAATACCGATACGCAAAGCAACAAGTCGTATGCGCTGCTTGCCGGCGACGTCAATGGCGACGGCGTTGCGGATGTGCTCTCTGTGGATTTAGATTTATGGGGCCTGCGGGTATGGCAAGGCGGTCCCGGCGGACTTGCGCTTCAAGGGACGACCGTGTTGAGCCCGCTATCCTGGGTGTTTGGCATGGCTCTGGGAGACATCAATCTTAACGGAAAGCCCGATCTGGTTTTGAGCTATCAAGATTCGGGTTCGCAATGGAAAATCGGTGTCCTGCTGAATACAACCGCCAACGACTTTGCGCCGTTGATCGGGCCGCCGAACACGGCGGGCGGGCGCGTGAACGAGCCGTTCTCGTTCGCCATTCCTGCTTCGGGCACGGCGCCGATAACCTTTGCGGCGAATCCGCTTCCGTCGGGTCTGAGTCTGACGGGCGACACGATTTCCGGCACGCCGACGCAGGTCGGGCAAACGGCGGTGACGCTGACGGCGAGCAACGCGGCGGGATCGGACACGAAGACGCTGACGATCACCATCACCGACCCGGCGAACCCGAACAGCCCTCCGCAAATCACAAGCGGCCCCTTCGCGACGCCGAATCCGGTCGGCGCCGACAAGCCCGTTTCCTTTTCGGTGACGGCATCCGATCCGGACGGCGATCCGTTGAGCTATCTCTGGAATTTCGGGGACGGAACCGTTTCGACGGAAGCGAGCCCGACCCATAGTTACGCGACAAACGGAGTGTTCGCTGTCGGCCTCACGGTCATGGACGGAAAAGGCGGGTCGGCGATCGGCGGCGTAACGATGACGGTCTCGGACCTGAAGCCGGGCGATTTGAACGGGGACGGGGTTGTGAACGTGGACGACGTGACGCTGGTGACAAGCCACTGGGGGATGACGTCGGACAACCCGAACTGGGACCCGCGCGCCGACGCGAACGGGGACGGCGTGGTGAATCAGGCCGACCTGGACATTGTGATCGAGAACTTCGGAACGGAATACGAATGAACGCCGGGGTAACGGAGTGTTTTGAACAGAAGGCAACGAAGAGAACAGAGGCGGGCAGGCACACTTCGTTTTCTTCGTTATCTTGAGCGAAGCGGGTGTTCAAACAATCCAAGGGCAAAAGACACACGCAAAAACGCGTGTCCAGTTGAAAAAGGCTCTACGTTGAACCGC
>SLMC01000362.1 GCA_007133745.1 Kiritimatiellia bacterium | reverse complement strand
TCTCCGTAATCCGGACGAGAAAGAGGGGATAAGAGATAGGGGTGTACGAGTATGTGTACGAGTACGGATAAGAAAACCTGCGGCATGGCAACGGTCTGTTTGGGAACACCTTTTCGGATGATCTCTAGCTAGCCTGGGCCTGCACCGAAGTGATGGCGGCGACGCCTAGAATATCTTCGCGCGATGCGCCGCGGGACAAGTCGTTGACCGGTTTGGCGAAGCCTTGCAGGATGGGGCCGAGCGCTTTGGCGCCGGCCAGCCGTTCCACGAGCTTGTAGCCGATATTCCCCGCGTCGAGATTGGGGAAGACGAGCACGTTGGCCCGCCCGGCCACCGCGCTGCCGGGCGCCTTTTTCGCGCCGATGGCGGGGATGATGGCCGCATCGCCTTGCATTTCGCCATCCGCCTCGAGTTCCGGGCGCCGTTCTCTCAATACGGCCAATGCGGCCACAACCTTGTCGGCATCCTCGTGTCGGGCCGATCCTTTCGTGGAAAAGGACAGCAATGCGACTTTCGGATGCAAGCCCAGCAGCGAGGCGGCGGTTTCCGCCGAGGCCGCCGCGATATCGGCCAGTTGTTCCGCTGTCGGCGCAATATTGAGCGCGCAATCGGCGAACACGAAGACCTTGTCCTTTTCTCCTTGGAATTCGGGCACAATCACAAGAAAGCAGCTCGAGGGCGTGGCGAGGCCCGGCTGCAAGCCGACGGTCAGCGAGGCCGCCTGAATCACGGAGGCCGTCGCGTTGGCTACGCCCGCCACCATGCCGTCCGCGTCGCCCGAAGCCACCATCATGCCGCCGAAAGCCAACGGCTTGCGAACCAGTTTGGCGGCGATCGCGGTGCGGAGCCCGCGCGCCCGGGCATAGGCGTCGGCGTAGGTGTCCAGCCTTGTTTTGTCGTTGCAGGAAACGATGCGGATGCCGTCGAGCGCGACGCCGCGCCGGGCCGCGTCGGCGGTCAGCCGCTCGGGATCGCCGAGCACGATGGGCTTGGCGATGCCTTGCGCAGCGGCCTGAACCGCCGCGTCGAGAACGCGTTCGTCGTGCCCTTCGGGAAAGACGATCGTCGCCGGACTGTTTTTCGCCTTGCTTTTGAACGTGTCTTCGATACTCATGGGTTTGTCTCCTGTTTAAAAATTTTTCCCGGTTCAAGGGCGACGCATGCCGTTCGCCAGCCACTGCGCGGTGTCGGCGAGCGCGGTGTCGGAATCGTGCGCGACCGAACGGGGAAGCGTCGTTTGAATGGACAGATAGGCCCAGCGCTGGATGCGTCCATGTCGCAGGCGATCCCAGCCCATCCTCAGAATGCGTTCGCCGTTATGCGGGGTTTTTCGGTTCGGGCCTTCGAACCAGTAAAGGAAGTAGCCGAGCGGTTCGGATTTCGCCGCTGCGGCCTTCCGCAAAATGGGATACACGCCGAAGTTGAACTCTTCGCAATCGTCGGCGCCCGGGGTTTTCAGAATCCGCCGATCTCCCGCCCGAAAACCCTGGGCGGCCAGGCACCATTCAGGGCGATGGATGCCCTCGCGCGAGGCGCCGCTGATCAGAAGAATAACCGTCCGTTCGCCGCCATCCTCGTGGCGATAGCGTTTGCGTTGAATTTCCACATCGTCGGGAAGCAGACGGCGTTCGGCGGGCGAGATGGTATCGAGCGGCATGCCGCTAATCGGACAAATCCCGGGTTCCTCGATATCCTTGTCCACGAAGGGCTGAAGCACTTCGGGGTCGGTCGAGTAGTAGATCGTCTCGCCTTGCCAGGCTCCAATAGCGTCCGGCAGGCGCCAGCGTTCCGGCAGCGGGTCGGCCGGCTGCACACGGGTCGCGGTGCGCAGCATCGGCACAGCCGCCAAAAGAAGAACGAACCAGAGCAGAACAGGAATATATTTCCGATAAGAGGTCATTTTCATGGATCAAGGCAAACTAGGCGCTCGTTTATGAGCCGTTTGTTGAAATTACGATGATGAGGCCTCAATAGGAACACAATAAAACTTGTTTTCAGTATGGATATCCAGCGGCGGGCTGTGTCTACGGATATGCCGCAATCCATCGCCAAAGATGAATAATTAGGAAAGAATTTCGGGCGCTCTTTGAATCTCGTCAAAGATCACATTGCCGGAATAACGCGTTAGAAACCCTTGCGGGTCACTCTTTGCAAGTCCCCGAAGCTCTGGTTCTTCGAGAGAAATGTACTCATAATCAGGGAAGCAGGCTTTTGCCAGTGTTGTTTTCCCGGA
This sequence comes from Kiritimatiellia bacterium, assembly GCA_007133745.1. Taxonomy (GTDB): domain Bacteria; phylum Verrucomicrobiota; class Kiritimatiellia; order UBA8416; family SLMC01; genus SLMC01. The sequence continues at coordinate 2,972 of SLMC01000362.1, read as the reverse complement.
TTGCCGTGGTCCGGTAATTGAGACCACCGGATACCATGTCGCATCCCGAAGTATGTAAGGTTGGAGCGTTCGTTTTAGCATTGTTGGTAATCTACGATCTAATCGTAGATATGTCAACCGAACGTTTTCTTGTTCTTTATGGCAAAGGCGTCAAATGAAGGCGCTAATGGCGAAGTTATTTTGAAGCAACTGCTTAGCTTCGCTAAGGATTCGGGGAGGGCTCGGGGCGGGCTCCATGGCGCCATCTGGCAAGCAGTCGGCTTGATTGATCCATGAGTTTATCGGCTCCCATGACCAGCAGAACGGCGATGACGAACACCAGATAGCCGGAATAGTCGTGATACAGCTTCATACCGATATCCGTGCCGAACGACAGCGCAACCAGCGCGATGGTAACAATCCGCGCGATATTGGCGATCACGGCGATCGGCAAGCTCAGAGCGAACAGCAAGCAGCGTGCGGCCAACCCCTGCTTGAACACATAAGCGTAACCGGCCGTCAGCGCCATGAGTGTCATCAGCGAGCGGATGCCGCTGCATGGGTCGGCCACATCGAGCGCGAAACCCTGACCTGCGGTAGACAGCACGGCCGTGCCGCGGCGTACGGTTTCGATGCCAATCCCGTTCAGGATGCCGGTGGCGACGATGCTGCCGAACAGACGCAGCGGGAAAGTAGCCTGGGCCAGAAATTCGATCGGCACCGCGAAGAACAGGAATGCGAGCGGGAACAAGGTCAACTTGGCGGCGGTGAAGCCTGCGAACGACCAGACCAGCGCCCAGAGCGCCACGATGAAACTGATGGCGCCCAGATGCGGGATTTGCGACCGCAGTCCGACAAACTGCAAGAGGATGGCTCCGGCCCACAGCACGATGCCAAAGGCGTGCGGGCGAGGATGCGCCAGAGCCTCTTTAAGGTCTTTGCGCTTACGCCACAGCAGCCACAGGCTGACGAACGGGATGAGCATGCCGTGCGAATAGTCGACGGCGGCATTCAATTCGCTGCGCCACATGATCGTCAACCAGCGAAAGAGAGAGGGGTTTGTTCCGGCCCAGACGGAGATGCCCATCAGATGGTAAAGCAGTGCCAGCAGGCCGGCGCCCAGCAGGAGCCCCATGGTTGTTTTGGACAACAGTGGCGATGTTCGGGCTGCTGGCGTGTCTTTAGCAGCCGGTTCTCGCTGAAGTTCATCCATATAAAACCTCCCGATCAGGGTGTACGGTCCGCTTCGGATCGAACGAGCGCCAGCCAAGCGCTTGCAGAGCGATCAGGCATAGGTAATGGGGGTTCAACAAAAGATAGCGCTTCCACAGCCGAGCCGGTTCATGAACGAACCGAAACAGCCATTCGAGGCCCAAGTTCTGCATCGCTTTGGGCGCCTGCGGCATACGTCCGGCATGGAAATCGAACGCGGCGCCTACAGCCAGCAGGGGCATGGACAACTCATTGCGAAACTCGTACACCCAAACTTCCTGGCGCGGACAGCCAAGTCCCACCAGTACAATCGCAGCCTTGCTATCGCCTATTTCGCGGATAATATCAATTTTTTCCTCGGGCGATATATGGCGGAAGCGGGACGGTTGCATGCCGGCGATGATCAAATCCGGCATCCGGATGCGCAAGCGGTGCGCCAAAGCTTCCAGCGTTTCGGGTTGGCTGCCGTACAGATAGACGGGCAGTTTTTCCTGCGCGGCCCGCTCGCATACTTTCAGGGTCAGGTTGGGGCCGTACACGCGGTCCGGAAGCGCGCTATGGTGCAGCAGGTTCAGCGCCCAGCGCACGGGCTGTCCATCGGGGCAGACCAAATCGAGATGGTTGAGACGATGCCGATGCGCGGGATCCTGCACTCCGGTCATGACGCCATGCACGGCCAATGCGGAAACAGCGTACGGTTCGCGGTCCCGTGCCGCCGCCATGATTCGCTCGACAGCGGCCTCGTAGTCCACCGCATCGACCAGCACGCCCAGAATGTTTTGCTTGCCGCCGTCTATCATGGGTTTCCGGGAAATGTGTTGGCGCTTTTTCGTGGCATGGGCGTCCCGCCCATGGTCAACAGCCAGAAAAACACGGGCAAGATGTCCGTGCTACAATAAGAAAAAAGGCCAAATCGTTTTCCTGCGAGGTTAATAAATGTGAAATTAGCTTTGCCGATTTTCCTTCTGCCAGCGTTCGTGGTTGGCGACGAAGATTTCGCGCAAGATGGCGGGCACATCGTATTGGATTTTCCATTGGGGATAATGGCGCATGAATTTGCCGTTGTCGCTGATCCACCAGATATGGTCGCCCACACGATTGTCCTCGTGGTAGGACCAGTTCAATTTGTTACCGCACACTGACTCGCACAGTTCGATGGCCTCCAGCATGGAACAATTGCTGGAACGTCCGCCCCCGATATTGTACACTTCGCCGGATCCGGGTTTCTCCATGAAGGCGTCGAATGCGCGAACGAGATCGGCGCTGTGAATATTGTCGCGTACTTGCTTGCCCTTGTAGCCGAGAACGCGGTAAGGCGTGCCGGTCACGGCGCATTTGAGCAGGTAGGCCAGAAAGCCGTGCAGAGGCGCGCCGGAATGGCCGGGCCCAGTCAGGCAGCCGCCGCGGAAGCAGACGGTGGGCATTCCAAAGTAGCGGCCATACTCCTGCACCATCACGTCGGCAGCGACCTTGGAGGCGCCGAACAGGCTGTGCAGGGTCTGGTCGATCGGCATATCCTCGCGGATACCCTGGGCGTAGCTGTGATTCGGGTCGATCTCCCACCGGGTTTTCTGTTCCGCCAACGGTAGCCGGTTGGGTGTATCGCCATAGACTTTGTTGGTGGAGGTGAAAATAAACGGCGCTTTCGGCGCATGCAGGCGGGTGGCCTCCAGCAGGTTGAGGGTGCCGTTGGCATTGACGGTGAAATCGGTTTTGGGTTCCTGGGCGGCCCAGTCGTGCGAGGGCTGGGCGGCGGTGTGGATGACGCCCGCTATCGTGCC
>SLMC01000419.1 GCA_007133745.1 Kiritimatiellia bacterium | reverse complement strand
TCAGTCTCCTGAAAAAGATCTGCGCGGGTATCGGCCGCGCCACGCGCAAGCGTTTCGCCCGCAAAGCCGACCCGCCCGATGGTGACGCGGAAAATGAATAAAGCTAAACCACTGTCATCTCATGGAATGATGGAACGGGGGAATGTTGGAACAATGATAGCAAGCCGAAACGGCGATTTTCTCCGTCGGAAATTCTGCAACGCACTGCGCGACCGGCAAACGGAAGAAAAAGAACCGACCACAGGTTGTCAATGGTTTACAACATTCCACTTTTCCAATATTCCATCATTCCTGGCGTTATGGGATGGTACTGGAATCAAGGCATTGGAGCGTGATTGTTTGCGAGTGTGTGGGTGCGTGGGTATGTGGGGAAAGCGAGAACTGGACAGGCAGGGTTGATCGTTCTCATCCTCGCACACTCACGCACTCGCATACCCGCACACTTGGGTTGCGGGCGAGGCCCGTTTTAAGGAGGCATGGCATGGATGTGGAACTGGTGGCGGTGACGCCGAATCCGGAAGCGGTGATCGAGTTTGCCGCGCGGACATGCTATATGAGTCAGGATAGGGCGACGGACGAGAGCGCCGGCCGGCTTTTGCCCAAGCTGCTGACCTCGGGGCACGAGTCGCCTTTCGAACATGCGTCGGCGACCTTCCGCATACGCGGCTGTTCTCGCGCCATGACGCATCAACTGGTACGCCATCGGCTGCTGGCCGTATCGCAAAAGAGCCAGCGCTATGTGTCGGAAAAAGGATTTGAATACGTCGTGCCGCCCTCGATTCCCGAGGAGTACCGCGCGGATTACGATAGCGACATGGAGACGATTCGGCGCATGTACGAGAAATGGAAGGCGCGCAAGATACGCAACGAGGACGCCCGTTTCGTTTTGCCGAACGCGTGTTCCACGGAAATTGTGATCACCGGAAATTTCAGGGAGTTTCGGCATATTTTTCGGGTACGCTGCTCGCCCCATGCCCAGTGGGAAATTCGCGAGGCCTGTCTGGTTATGCTCGACCGCCTGCTCGCTGTCGCGCCCGCCGTCTTCCGCGACGTCGCCGACGCCGTGCGCTCCGCCGCCGACGAGTAAACCTAAAAGAGCCGTTGCCAATGATCGGTGATCAGTAATCAGTTTAATACACGTGACTTGCACATTTGCCTGTTTGGTGTAAGGCAAACGGGTCACTGATCACCGATGACTGGTCGCTTGCGACAGAAAGGGACGATGAACTGCCGAATCTAGGGTGAACGGCGTGCCCTTGTTTTCTCGGTATTCAGCATGGGCAAGACGCCCATGCCGCGTCCCAAAGTGGCACGGGCGTCCCGCCCGTGATCCCATGGGGATATGAGAACTTTGTCGCAAGCTGTTGTCGCGTGTGCGAGTACGCGGGTGAAAACCCGCACACTAGACCTGGAATAAGCGAGTTTTTCGTCGCGAGAGTGCGCAAACGTCTACGGATGCCGCGCTTGAGGCGGGGCGCGCGATTCTCGCATATTGAAATATGAGTGAAATGCGTGCCCCGCCTCAAGCGCCGCAGGCGTTGGCGTTTGCGTGCTCGCAGCAGAAAAACTCGCTTATTTTAGGGCTAGATGCGACGCATCTGCATCGCGCGTTTGAACATCGAACATTCAACGTCCAACCTAAACCCTAACTCCTAACCCCTGTCCAGCCTCCGGGGTGTCGGCGCCGAACGGGTAGGGGAACGGGTCGATGCCCTGGCGTTCGATTTCGTGCAGGACGGGGGTGAAAATGTCCCAGGCGACAGCCAGTGCGTCGGCATGAATGAAGAGGGATTTCTCGCCCTGAATCACATCCAGCAGCAGCCGTTCGTAGGCATCGGGGATTTGGTCGGCGAAGGCGACATGATATTTGAGATCCAAGTTCGTTTCCACGAGCTTCATGGTTAGGCCGGGCTGTTTGTTGACGACCTTGAGGTGAATCGCCTCGTCGGGCTGGATGCGCAGAATCAGCTCGTTGGGGGGCAGATCGCCTTTCGAATCGAACAGCGCGCCGGAGACGGGCCGGAAGCGGATGCGCACCTCCGTGGCGCGTCGGTTCAGCGCCTTGCCGGCGGTGATCAGGAACGGGACCCCGCGCCACCGGTCATGATCGAGACTCAACGATACTGCCGCATAAGTGGGCGTTCGCGAATCTGCCGGAACGCCCTCTTCGTCGCGGTATCCCGGATGCGCACGGCCTTGAAACGATCCGGCGGCGTATTGTCCCAGCCGAACCGCGTCGAGGGTCGGCGGCGGGATACGGCGCAGCATGTCCAGCTTGGCTTGACGCGCGAGGCGGGCGCCCGGTCCGTCGGGTCGGTCCATGGCGATCAGGGCCAGGACTTGCAGCAGATGGTTTTGGACCACGTCGCGCAGAATGCCGTAGCGGTCGTAATAGCCGCTCCGGCCTTCGATGCCGATATCTTCCCTCCAGTCGATATGCACGCGTTCGATGAAGTTCCGGTTCCAGACCGGCTCGAAGACCTGGTTGGCGAAGCGCAGCGCCATCAGGTTTTGCACCGCTTCCTTGCCGAGATAATGGTCGATGCGATAGGTTTGCTCTTCGCTGAACACGCGCGCCAATTCGCAGGCGAGGCGGTCCGACGAGTCGCGATCGCGGCCGAACGGTTTTTCGACGACAAGCCGGGACCAGGGGCGCTCGGCATCGCATTGAACGAAGCCCGTATTGCCGAGTGCGCGCGCGGCGTCCGTGAAGACGGATGGCGGCGTGGCCAGATAGAACATGCGGTTGGTTTCGGAGCCGGGCTCCTGGTTTTGCATCAGTTGGAACAAATCGAGAAAGGCGTCCTTGGAATCGTAGGCGCCGCTACAGTAGAAGCAGCGTTCCAGAAACATGCGAGTCTTTTGCGCGCAATCGCTTTCGGGCACATAGCGACAGGTCAGATGTTGCGCCAGCGCCGCGCGGAACTGGTCGTGCGAGAAACTCGAGCGGGCGAATCCGAACAGGCGAAACGAGTCCGGCAAGAATCCCTGCGAATAGAGCGCGAACAAGGCGGGCACGATTTTCTTGCGGGCCAGATCGCCGGAGGCGCCGATGACAACGACGCTGACGGGTTCGGCTGGCGTCGGCTCCGCGCTCATGGCTCGGCCTTGGCGAGCGCGCGGGAGATCTCGCCGATTTCGCGCTCCGACAGGACGCGCCGAAACAGACGAATGCCGTCCTGCACATGGGCCTGCGCATACACGCCGCCGCTGTGCTCGGTGCGCCCGACGGTCAGTGCGCGCGCGTCGTAGTTTGACAGTGGCGAGCCCGTTCCGGACGCGGTCCCCGCGAGTTTTCCGTCCACATAGGCGCGCAACACGCGTTGGCCGTTGGCGGCTTGTCCGTCGTAGACAATGACGATGGTGTGCGGTTTCGCATCGCCTATGCCCAGTTGGACTTCGAGCGGATCCCGGCCGCGCGTGCGGAAGGATACGCGGCTCAGGTGGTAGCGATAGGCGCAGAGGAAGCGGTGGTCGTCGAACATGCGGGCGCGGACGCCGATGGAAAAGCGCTCGTCGTCTTCGAATGCCGTCGGTGCGGCGGGCCAGGAAACAGCGTCGGTGCGGCCGTTGAAGCGATAGAACGGCTTGTCGAAGGACGGGGCGCCGTGTTGGCGGCCGGCATGCGGGCGGCCGTCCAGATCGAGCCGCAGAGAACGGACCTGCTCCCAGATCGCCTGGCGATCATAGGTGCGGCCATGGCCGTCGTATTGCCCGTGGATGTAGCCCCGGCTGTTCATGTATTCGGGCAGCACATCGGATCGACCTTGCCATGCGGCTTCCACGGCCAGGATGGCGAGCGGTTCCTCGGCATTGAAGTTCGCGTTGATGTGGAGGGGGGAAGGCAGAAAGAATCCGTTGTGAAACCGTTGCGCAACCATGTTGTCGGCTATTCTGGCCGCCATGGCCAGCGTGGCCGGACGCGGCGCGGCGCGATGGAGTTCGAGCAGCGCGAATGCGGTCTTGGGATCCGCATGGTCCGTATCCATGTTCCAAACCGGTTCGGTCTCCGGTGTTTCGCCCAGGTCGCCCAATCCGTTGCCGCGCGTCATGCTGCGTACGGCGGTCCAAAGTTCCGGGTCGCGCGTCAGGCGCCAGGCTCGGGCATAGGCCAAGAGAAACTCGGCATCTGCCGACAAGGGCTCAACGGGCTTTTCGCGTCCGGTACGGTTGTAGTACCCAAAGTTCTTGATGACGAAACCGCTTAAATCGGTTCCGTCCGCCCACAGGGGACGAAACTGGTTGGTGTCAGGCATATAGGCGTGCTTCAACAGCGCTTTCATGCCGGCGACAGTCCAATCCAGAATACGCCGACCTTTCTCTTTGCCCAGCCGTTCGGCGACGGAAAGCTGGATCCATGCATTGCGGGTGTAGATGCTGCGGACCTGATAGCCCCACAGGACCCAGCCTTCGCGCGCGACGGCGCCGAATTCGGATTTGAACTGGTTTTCCGCGCGATCGCCATATCGGGCCCAGGTATGGCGTACGGTAGTCATGGGCGATGGCGGCGGTTGTTCCCGACGCGGTTTGCTGTATTGGTACACGCCCAGCCCGGTTTCGGGATGGCGTGCGCGCACGTACTGGTGCGCCAGCCGTTCCGCCCATGCGTGCGCCCCCTCTTCTCCGGTGAACGTGTACAGAGTCGCACCCGCGTAGATGAGATCGGAGCCGCAGTTGATGAAGGTAAGACCGCGCCCTTCGAAAAAGGGATCGGGATTCCCGAATTCGTTGTCCCACAGCTTGCCCATGCGTCGCCCGAAGGCGCCGTGCCGATTCATGTCCAGCGTACGCCAGTCGAGAATATGCGCGTTCCACAAGGCGCGCAAAAAGCGGGTGGTGGCGGCGGGGTTCGCCTCTCGCATCAGGTCGTAATAGGGGAAATGGTTTTTGAACTCGTGACAGTCAACATCGAAACCTCCGACCGGTTTCAGGGTTCGCAGGTCCATGAACTGATGTCCGCCCCAGCGCAACAGGCCACAGGGTGCGGCAAGATGGTCGAAATGGTATCGAATGGCCGAGAGCGCCGCATTCCTGTAGCGGGGATCGCCGGTCAAATTGCTTAATCCGGCCAGGACGCGGAACAAGTTTTGCTGACTGGCCAGATTATGGATAACGTATTCCCGGTTGCGATAGCGCCATACCACAGGTGCGCCGGACTCCACGTTGATGCCGTCCGCCAGCAGCGGCGTATCCTTTCCGCTCCAGCGGTCGCGGCCTTTCTCCAGAACTTGGT
>SLMC01000263.1 GCA_007133745.1 Kiritimatiellia bacterium | reverse complement strand
TGCGCCTGATTACCGGCATGCCCGTCACCGATCCGACCGGCGGCTACAAATGCTACCGGCGCGAAGCGCTCGAGGCCATCAACCTCGACGCCATCGTCTCCAACGGATATTCGTTTCAGGTGGAAATGACCCACACGCTGTGGCTCAAGGGATTTCGCATCAAGGAAATCCCCATTACCTTCGAGGACCGTCGCGCGGGCCAATCCAAAATGAGCTCGGATATCTTCAGAGAAGCGCTCTGGATGGTCTGGCGCCTGGCCTTGCGCTCGGGATTCCGGCGCCGACCCGACAAACGGATTGAAGGAGAAAAGAGCGAAACGGAACGGTGAAGCGCGGTGGACGACGACGGCGGCGACCTCCGGGTTGCGTGCGACAGCCCGCCTTAGCGCCTTAATCAAACCGTTCTGCTGTAAAAAACAAGAAAATTTAGCGAGGCATTTCACGGTAATCCAGGCCAGGAGGTCAGAGGACAGAGGTCGGAGGTCAGTTTCTTAATTTCTGACTTCTGACATCTGTCCTCTGACCTCTGGGTTGCGGGCGAAGCCCGCCTTAGGGGAACATGAGCGAGGAATCCAAAGCGCGGAACGATGCGGAACCCGGCGGATGGCGCGACGCGCTGGCCGCCCTTCGGCCGGATCAATGGACCAAAAACCTTTTGGTTCTGGCCGCGCTGGGCTTTGCCTGGGGCGACCGCGCCCGTCCCGATCATGTCGCAACGGCCGGAACGGTCCTCGCCGTCGCTCTGGCCGCCCTGGTCTTCTGCGCGCTGTCCAGCGCCGTCTATATCCTCAACGACCTGTTAGACATCGAAGCCGACCGGGCTCACCCGCTCAAGAGGCTCCGTCCGATCGCCGCCGGCCGTCTCGCAATCCCGCGTGCTCGCCTGATGGCGGGCCTGTTGCTGCTGGCGGCGGCCGCCGTCTCCTGCGCCTGGCTGCCGCGTCCCTTTCTGGGTGTCGCGGCGCTTTATGTGGCCATTCAGGCGCTGTACAGCGCCTGCCTCAAGCGCGCGGCGCTGACGGATCTGGTTGTCATTGCCGGCGGCTTCGTGTTGCGCGCCATGGCCGGCGCCTTCGCCGCGCGCGTGGATATCTCGCCCTGGCTGCTGCTGTGCACGTTCTTTTTGGCCCTGTTCCTGGCCGCAGGCAAACGGCGCCACGAAAAAGCCGCCCTCGCCGACGGCTCGGCGCAACAGCGGCCCAGTCTCGAAAAGTACAGCCTCGATCTGCTCGACCGCCTGGTTTCCATCACGGCCGCCGTCACGATCGTCGCCTACGCCATGTACACGCTGGCGCCCGAAACCGTCCTGAAATTCGGCACGCACGCCATGGGCTTTACGCTGCCCTTCGTGGTTTTCGGCGTTTTCCGATATCTCGACCTGCTCTATCGCCACGCCAAGGGCGATCAACCCGAAAAAGTTCTTTTGACCGACATCCCGCTTCTGATCAATATCCTCTTGTATGCGGGAACGGTTTGGGTTATCTTTCTTTTTTCTTGATTCGGGAGATTGCGTCATCATGAACCGTAACTTCACCGACACCGCGCGGCCAGCCGGCCCGTTTTACGGCAGGCCTAGCTGGATCGTGTTCGGCATCGCCACAATCATTGCGCTCGCGGTCTACGCCTACTCCCTGGCTCCTTCGGTCACGCTGGCGGATTCCGGAGAACTTAACACGGCGGCGGCCCATTTGGGGGTTCCGCATCCGCCGGGCTATCCGCTCTGGACCATGATCGCCTTTCTTTTCACGCGTATGTTCTGGTTTGCAACCTTCCGAGGTCAGCCGAACCCGGCTTGGGCCGTCAACTTCGCTTCCACTTTTTTCGGATCGCTCACCGTTGGACTGCTGGCCATGACGATCGCTCGTTCGGGCCGCGACATCCTCCGAAAAACGCTCGAACATACCAGACATACCGTGCCCGAAAACCGTCAATGGCCCATCTGCGGCACGGCAGGCATCGCGACAGCGCTGGTCTTCGCCTGGACGCACGCCATGTGGTCGCAGGCAGTTATTACCGAAGTGTACACGCTATACATGTTCCTGCTGATTTCGATTTTCGCGCTGTTGTACCGATGGATGTTCGCGCCCGCGAACAAGCTGCTGTACCTGTCGATGCTTCTGTTCGGCATGATCGTTGCCGGCTACTACGCGCTGCTGTTCGCGGCGCTCGTCCTAACCGCCACGATCATTCTGTTCAACGATAAGCGGCTTTTTCGCGACTTCGCCATCGCCGCTTTCCCCTACGGACTGATTGCAGGCCTCATTTATCGGGGACATCTGCCAGGCATCGAGCATCCGACTCATGCGTCTTTCCATATCTATCTGTTTGTCAATTTCGCCTTGTTGACCTGCGTCTTTTTTTTCCTGCCCCGCGGCAAAACGGTGGCAGGCTGTATTCTACTGGCCCAGATCGGGTTCGGAGTCTACATCTACCTCCCGCTCGCGTCCGAATTCAGAAATCCGCCGATGAACTGGGCCTATCCCCGCACATGGCAAGGATTCCTGCATGCCGTCACGCGCGGACAATACGAGCGTTTCATACCGACCCCGCCCTTCTCCTGGCGTTTCGTCGAGCAACTGGGCGATTACGTCGGCGACTTGCGGATGCAATTCACCCTGCCGATCGCCATGATCGGATTCCTGCCCTTGACAGCCTGGGCCTTCCAGGCGAGGGGGCGCAAGATTCACGTGTTCCCGATAGCCGCCGGCCTAGCCATTGGCGGCACGGCGCTGGCCCTGCTTGAAAAATTCCTCATCGCGCCCCATGCCGTCGAGCCGCCCGGCATCTACAAGTTTTTTCTCGCACCCGTCATCGCCATGGCCGGCGCCGGTATCGCTATTCTTCTGGTCGGCAGAGGCGTCGCCTTGTGGCGGATAGCGACCGGGAAAGACTCCGTCGACACCAGCGAAAAAATCGTGTCGGCCCTCGTGTTATTCCTTGCGGTCATGTTCTACGCCTATGCCGTCCGTCAACTTGTCGGCAATATCGTCGAAATTACCGCCCCCTTGCGAGAGACCGGCGTTCATCTGGAACAAGCGGATATAAGTAGCATGGTCTATCAAACGGGCGGAATCGCGGCCCTTATCCTGCTTCCCGTTTTTCTGTCTTTTTTCATTCTGCGGGCGATGGGCAAACCGTTTCAACTGGCGATGACAATGGACGAAGACTCGCAAAAATGGATTCTCGGCGTTCTCCTCAGCTTTCTGGCCGCGAGCATCACGATCATTGTTCTGGCCAGTCCCGCAGGCGACATTCAGGACAGCTACATACAAAAGGTCAAATTCATCGCCTCCCATGCGCTCTACGCGATATGGATCGGATACGGCATCGTTCTCGCGCTGATTTTTCTGGATCGCGCTTTTTCGCGACACCCCGCCGTTCTGCGCGCAGCGCTGGTCTTGACCGCCCTGCTGCCTTTAACGCCTCTTGTTCAAAACCGTATCGACCGGCAACTGATCAAGGTGTACGGCAGCGCCGATCAGCGCGGTCACGATTTCGGGTGGCAATTCGGCAATTTTCAACTGCGCGGCGCCGAAGCCATCCTGGAAGAACTGTGTCCGGACGAAGAACCGCCGCCCAACCCCGAATTCCCCGAGGCCATGACCCCCGACGCCATCTTCTACGGCGGCACCGATCCCGGCCGCTTCGTCCCCACCTACATGATCTATTCCGCGCGGGTCCGCGAAGACGTCTACCTGATCACGCAAAACGCGCTGGCCGACAACACCTACATGAGCGTCATGCGCGACCTGTACGGCGACCGCATCTGGATTCCGTCCGAACGGGACAGCGCTCAGGCGTTTCATCGTTTCGTGGACGACATTCAAGCCGGCCGCCGCCCGAAACCCGCCCACGCCGACCTCAAAATCGAGGATGGCCGCGTTCAGGTCACCGGCGCGCTTGGCGTCATGGAAATCAACGGCATCCTGGCTCAGTCCATCTTCGAGCGCAATCGCGACCGGCACGATTTCTATATCGAGGAAAGCTATGTCATCCGCTGGATGTATCCCTACTTGACCCCGCACGGACTGATCATGAAGATCAACCGCGATCCCATGGATATTTCGCGCGAGACCGTCGTGGCCGACCGCGATTTCTGGGACTGGTACGCCCGGCGCCTGCTCGCCCGCGACGATTTTCTGCGGGATGTCGCCGCCCGCAAATCGTTTTCCAAGCTGCGCAGCGCCATCGCCGGCCTGTACGCCAGCCGAAACCTGCGACGCGACGCCGAAGCCGCCTTTCAGGAGGCCCGACTGCTGTACCCGCTCAGCCCCGAGGCCAACTTCAGGATCGTACAGGAAGTCTTTCTCCGGCAAAACCGCTTCGCGGAAGCCCGCGAGGTTCTTGAAACGCTTCTCGAAAAGGATCCCCGCAACCAGCGCATCGTGCCGTTCCTGACGCAAGTCATGCAAATGCAAGCCTCCATCGGGCGCATCGCCGAATTGGAAGCGGACCTGAGCAAGCAGAAAGCCGTCGATGTCAACGCGCTGCTGCAGCTCGGCAAGCTCTACATCGACGCGGGCCGGCATGACGCCTTTATGCGGCTGGGCGCGCAAGTCATGAACAACACCAACATTCCGTCCATCGTCCATTTCCGTCTGGCGCAAATGTATTCCGGCATCCGCCGCACTAACGAAACGATCCGCGCGCTCGAACTCGCCCGACGCGACATGCCCCGCAACCTGAAACCGGAAATCTACATGGAAATGGTCCGCATGTACGCCCAGGCCAAGCAAACGGATAAAATGGCCGAGGCGCTCGACTTGTATCTGACGATCAAGCCCGGCGACTACCTGGCTCGGCTCGATCAGGCGACGTTGCGCATCCAGCTCAAGGCGCCGCCGGAAGACGTCCGCGAAGCGCTCCGGCTCGCCATCGCCCACGGCGGCCAGGAGGCCGTCAACCTGATCGGACGCAACCCGCTGTTCAATCCCTATCGCGACGGCTTGGCGCCCGCGCCGCGTCCGCAAGCCCATCCCCCGCTCCCCGGCTTCCCCGGCCCAACCTCGCCGCCCGGCCGCCCGTTCCGGCCCGGAGCCCCTCGCTAAGCAGTTGCTTCAAAATAACTTCGCCATTAGTGCCTTAATCAACCCGTTCTGCTGTAAAAAACAAGAAAAATCCACTGTCATCCCATGGAATAATGGAATGGGGGAATGTTGGAACAATGATAGCAAGCCGAAACTGTGATTGCCTCTGTCGAAAATTCTGCAACGCCCTGTGCGAAAGTCCGAGGCAAGACCAATGGCCGACCATTGGCT
>SLMC01000012.1 GCA_007133745.1 Kiritimatiellia bacterium | reverse complement strand
GCGGGAACACGGGTTCAAGCTTGTGTTCGCGCGCGCCGCCGTTGTCCGCATCGTGGATTTATGCCTGAATGCCAACCAAAGCGCGTCGGATTTTTTCAATGAACGCTTCCGAGATCTGGAGTACGGATTGAAACTGATCGCCGACAATACCGGCGACAAGACGCTTAAAATCACCCGTAAACTTGTGGACCGGCCCAAAGACGAGCTGTCGAAAAAAATCTCGGCTAGCTTCAGTCAAAAAACTTGAGGTGCAGCGTCATGAATACTCAAGACAAGCCCGACGAAAAAGTTCGGAAGCCCGATCAGCCCTGTTTTGTCGTGGGCATTGGCGCGTCGGCCGGAGGCCTGGCCGCGTACGAAGCTTTTTTCGACGCTTTGTCTTCCGAAGTCGGCCGGAACATGGCCTTTGTTTTGGTTCAGCATTTGTCCGCCGACAACAAAAGCTACTTGCGCGAATTGATCGGACAGCATGTTCGGCTGAAAACCCTGGATATCGAGGACGGTATCGAGGTGCGGCCGGGCTGCGTCTATGTGATCCCTCCGAACAGGGAAACCGTCTTGCGCCAGAACTGTCTTTGGTTGACCGAGCCCAACACGCCGCATGGACAATGGCGGCCGATCGATGTCTTTTTTCGCTCATTGGCCGAAGAGCGGCACGAGCGGGCGGTTGGCATCGTGCTGTCCGGCTGCGGAATGGACGGCATGCTTGGGCTGGAGGCCATCAAGGGCGAAGGCGGCATGGTCATGGCTCAGGATGTCGAGTCGGCCGAGCATGACTCGATGCCGGTTCATGCGGCATCCACCGGTGTGGTCGACTACGTGCTGTCGCCGGACAAAATGCCGGCCGCTCTGGCCGCCTATGTTCTGCATGCGTCCGAGCGCCCCGCGCCCGATGCGCCCGACAAGCCTCGCATGAGCGAAGCGGTTTTGAAGAAAATATGCGTGTCCATCCAGAAGCAAACCGGCCATGATTTCTCGTATTACAAGAAAAACACCGTCATTCGGCGTGTCGAACGGCGCATGGCGATCCATCAGATTCGGCGGTTGGATAAATACGTTCGCCATCTGCAGCAAACGCCGGAAGAGATCGACGCCCTGGTCAAGGACCTGCTGATTGGCGTGACCGGTTTCTTTCGGGATCCCGACGCGTTCGAGACGCTCCGCAAGACGGCCATTCGGGATATCTTGTCGGACAAGGCCGAGGGTGAAAGTTTTCGCGTGTGGGCGCCCGGCTGTTCCTCGGGCGAGGAGGCTTTTTCCATCGCCATGCTGATTCAAGAGGAGATGGAGCGCTCGGGCAAGGCGTGCCGCGTTCAGATTTTCGCATCGGATATCGATCCGCAAGCCGTTTTGAGAGCGCGCGCAGGACTGTATTCGGTTGGCGAGGTCGCGGACGTCTCGCCCGAACGGCTGGCCCGATTCTTCGCGCCGGGTCCGGACGGCCAATCCTACCAGATTCATCGCCGCATCCGCGACATACTGGTGTTTTCCATGCACGACGTGGTCAGGGATCCGCCTTTTTCGAAACTGGATTTGGTCAGTTGCCGCAATGTGCTGATCTATATGGATCGGCCTACGCAAAAACGAATCGTCTCGCTGTTTCATTACGCCTTGAATCCCGGCGGATTTCTGTTTCTGGGAAGTTCCGAAAGTCTTGGGGACATGGTTGACAGTTTTGTCGTGAAAAGCCGCGCGTGGAAAATCTATCGTCGCAAGGAAACGGGCAGGCGGACGCTGTTGCCGTCGTATCGAGACACGCCCGCGAATGCGGCATGGCCTCTGGCCTTGGTTTCGAGCGACACCGCGAAAAGCGAGCGGGCGGACTGGCCGCCGCCCTTGCGCCGGCAAACCGAAAGGGCTTTGCTGCAACGCTATGCGCCTGTCGGCGCGCTGGTCAACAGGAAAGGCGACATCCTCTATATTCACGGACGAACGGGACAATTTCTGGAGCCGGCCCCGGGCGAAGCCGAAGTCAACATTGTGCACATGGCCCGCGAAGGCTTGCAGCAAAGCCTAAACGCCGCGTTACGCAAGGCGGCAACGAAAGGCAAGCCTGTGCGTCATCCCGGACTGCAGGTCAGAACCAATGGCGACACAATACGGGTGAATCTGGCCGTGTATCCCTTGCCCGAAGGATCGGACGCCGACGCCCCGTCCGATATGCTGCTGGTTGTTTTCGAGGAAGCGGCTCCGTCCGTATCGCCATCGAAACCGGCGCCCGCCCATGCGCCGGATTCAACGCTCGTCGAGCTGCGCGCCCGCATCGCCTTTCTGGAAGAGGCGTTGCGTTCCAAGGATGAATACCTGCAAGCGACCACGGAGGAGTGCGAAACCGCCAACGAAGATTTGCGGGCCGTCAATGACGCCATGCAATCCGCGCACGAGGAAATGCAGTCCACCAACGAGGAACTGGAAACGTCCAAGGAGGAACTGCAGGTTATCAACGAGGAACTGACGACGTTGAACACCGAACTGCAGAGAAAAGTGGAGGAATTGTCGCAATCCGAAAACGACATGAACAATATTCTGGCCTGCACCGGGATCGGGGTCGTTTTCGTCGACCACGACCTGCAAATTCAGCGGTTTACCCCGGCGGCCACCCAGATTATCAACCTGATCCCCGGCGATGTCGGACGGCCGGTCGGGCATGTCGTATCCAATTTCGCCAACTACGACCGTCTTGTGGAGGATGTGCAGGAGGTGCTGGACACTCTGGCGCCCAAGGAAATCGAGGTGTTGGACAAAGTCGGCGTCTGGCGGCTGCTGCGGATCACACCCTATCGCACGGTGGAAAACGTGATCGAAGGCGTAGCGATCACCTTTATCGAAATTACCGACCAGAAAAAAATGAAGGAACGGGAAATACAGCTTAAGCAAGCCGTTTTGACGTTGCGCAACGTCAGCCGGATGATCGTCCGCGAAACCGATGCGCAACGTCTGATCGAGCGTTCCTGCAGCATTATGATCGAGACACGGGGATATCGCAATGCCTGGATCGCTCTGCTGGATTCCGAAACGATGACGGTTCACGCTACAGCTTCGTCGGGTTGCTCCAATCGTCTTTCAGCCTTGCAAAACGTCTTGAACGAGGGCCAGTTTCCGTCGTGCGCAACACGGGCTTTGGCGCAAAAAGACCTTGTCGTGGTTCGCGATCCCTCTGCCGAATGTCCCGATTGCATACTGGATGACAAAGGGGCGGATTTTTCGGGCTTAGCCTGTCGTTTGGAATGCGACCGCCAAATTTTCGGGGTTCTCGTGGCATCGGTCCCTCTCGGATTGGCATGCAACGAGGAAGAACTGGGCTTTTTCACGGAGTTGGCTCAGGACATCGCTTTCGCATTGAACAAAATCGAAAAAGCCGACAAGGCGGGCTGAGGTAAATAGCGTTGAGGCGGGCTGTCGCCCGCAACCCAAGTGTGTGGGTATGTGGGTTTGGGAGTATGTGAGTTTTCACCCACACACTCACGCACCCACACACTCACAAACAATCACGCTTCTATTTCTTGTTTTTTTTATCTTTTTATCGTTGCAAGAGTTATAGAATCCATGTAGTGTTCTCCCTCTGTTTGCGGATAGATTTTGCCGAGGACATCATGAGCGACTCCGGAAAAAGCAAGTCGGGAACGACCGATCTGCGCCAACGCGCCGAGGACATGTTGCGACTCGCCAATGGCGATGCATCGCTTGATCCCTCAACTACGTTGACCCTCGATGAAGCTCATCGACTGCTGCACGAAATGCGGGTGCACAAGGTCGAGCTGGAGATACAGAACGAGGAATTGCGTCAGGCGCATACGGATCTGGAAACCTCGCGCGCGCGCTATTTCGATCTGTACGATCTGGCTCCCGTCGGATATCTGGCTCTCGACGATGCAGGCGTTATTCAGGAGGCCAACCTGACTTGCGCGACCCTGCTGGGCGTTTCCCGCAACGATTTGCCTCGCAGGCCGTTGACCCGTTTTATCATGCGCGAGGATCAGGATGTCTACTATCTGCACCGCAAGCAGCTTTTCAAGACCGGCATGCCGCAGGTGTGCGAGTTGAGAATTCTCCGCAAGGACGGCGCCCGATTCTGGGCGCGGGTCGAATCGTCCGTTGTGGAGAGTGACAGTGACGATTCGCACTGTCGCTGCATTATCAGCGATATTTCCGATCAGAAACGGGCCGATGTCAACGAACGCCGAATCGAAAGCATTTACCGGGCGGCGCCCATCGCCATCGGCATGGTTCGTCATCGGGTGCTTATGGACGTCAACGACACCATGTGTCGCATGACCGGCTATTCCCGCTTCGAGCTGATCGGCAAGAATGCCCGAATCCTGTATCCTTCCCAGGAAGACTACGACTATGTCGGAAAGGAAAAATACAGCCAAATCGAAACGTACGGGATAGGCAGCGTGGAAACGCGCTGGAGAAGAAAGACGGGTGAAATTCGCCATATCCTGCTCAGTTCCAGTCCGATGGATTCTCGCGACATGGGGCAGGGCGTTACCTTCACAGCCTTGGACATCACCGACCGCAAAAAAGCCGAAACCGCTTTGCGCGAGCAGGTGCGCTTCGAGAAAATGGTGTCCGACATGGCGTCCGGTCTGATCAATATCCCGTTCGGGAAAATCGATGAAACCATCAACGATGCGCTTCGGACCATGGGCGAATTTTTCGACGCCGATCGTTGCTATGTGTTCAAGTTCCATTCCGAAAATCCGAGTTTCGATGTCACGCACGAATGGTGTCGCGAGGATATCGAGGCTCAAGCCGACTCCTTGCAAGATATCGCCATGGAGAATTTTCCATGGTTTTTTGAGCAATTGAGCCAAAACAATTTTCTGCATGTGCCCGACGTGGCCGCGTTGCCGCCCGAGGCGACGGCGGAAAAAGCCGAGTTCCAGCGCCAGGGCATTCAATCGCTGCTGAACATTCCTTTCCGCAAGGACGGGAAAATCGCCTACACGCTGGGATTCGACCATTGCCGCGAAAAGAAGACATGGGCGGACGCTCAGATCGAATTGATTAAAGTTGTCGGCGATGTGCTGGCGGACGCTTTCGAGAAATGCGCGCTTGAAACGGCTTTGGGCAACAATATGGACGAACTCCGTCGCGCGGTTGCGCTGAACGAGACTTTGTTCGATGCCGTTCCCGACATTCTGGGCGTTCAGGATGCGAATCATAGCGTGTTGCGCTACAATCGCGCCGGCTACGCGTTCCTGAAGATGACGCCGCAGCAGGTGCACGGCAAGAAATGCTACGAGCTTCTGGATC
>SLMC01000262.1 GCA_007133745.1 Kiritimatiellia bacterium | reverse complement strand
GATGATTTCGGCGATACCGGCCGCCATAACCGCTCCTTCTGACACAACCTATTCGCTACTCGCCGTGGGGCATCCACTGCCACCACATCAGACGAGTCAGTCATTGAATAGGAGTCATCAGTCGCAATCGAACGCGGCGGTTAAAGGCGGACTCCATCACCTACAGACAAGTCAACCACACTGGACACGAAGAGTCAAGTGTCTGTGATTCGTCTATCTGCCTCAGTGCGGACAGGGCTGCTAACTGTGAGAAAGCTGTTTTCGAGTCACGCCGACCTGTCGCGCCGGAGTGCGACGCACGAAGGCGGAGGGCGTGACGTGGACGGCCCATCGGGCCGTGTGAGCGCTGTTGCTGGAAAGAGTCTGTGGGGAAACTTGGCAGAGACTCAAAGAAGTCGCGCCAAGCGCGACACCACGGAAGCCGCATTGCGGCTGACCCGGCGCACAAGCCTGCGTCAAGCGTTGACGCGGTGCGTGTGCCGCATGGAAGACGCGCGACCTGGCGGAGAGGGCGGGATTCGAACCCGCGGTACCTCTAATAGAAGTACAAAGGATTAGCAATCCTCCGCTTTCGACCACTCAGCCACCTCTCCAGGTCTTTGAAAACAAACCGTATACGATCCGCGAAGACAAGACAACCGTAAAATGCCGGGAATATTCGCGTTTCATCGTTGACTTCGGAAGGGCTTTCTTAGGGACAGACCTGTTATCGGTCATTGTCGCTGGACTCCGGTTTCGCGCCTGTCACTGGGCCATTCTTTGCCGTCGCTGTTTGGATAGCCGATCTCGCGTAGGCGATGGCATCGCGCACGACAGGCATTTCGTGGCCCAGAGCCGCGACGACGGCTTGGCGTTCGTTCATGTACAGGCGCAGCACATGCAGCGCGTCTTCGCCGATTTCGGAACTTGTAAAGAGCTCGGGCGCGGCTTCTCCGAAATCGAGTCCGAGCTGGACCGCGGCTGCTGTCAGACGCACACCGGTATCGAATCCGCTCAGCATCAGGCGACGTTCGGGTTTGTCCGTGGCGACGCAGAAGTCCAGAAACCAGAGCCTCGACGCCGCGGTGTCGGCGTGCAGCAACCGCATCAGCGCCAGCTCCCTGTTCCAGAGCCGGGTCAGAACAGTGAAGCCGACTCCGAAGACCCGTAGTCTGACGATTTTGCGCAGGAACGCGAGGTAGGGTTCGTCGTAGGCGGCTCCGGCCAGAGCAGGCAGCCCGAACCGTTTCTGCAGATCGCGGACCGTTGCCGGCGGCCGGTTCAGCGTCCGGCACAGCGACGAGAATGTCTGTGGCTGTCGGGGCTTGGTCATGGATTTGTTCCCACAGTCTTGAATGCGGACGGCGGCCCTCAATCTCTAGCCTTCGCCCGCAACCGTCACCACGATTTCGCGACGCCTAGGTTTGATGTCGCATTCCAGATGAAAGATCTGCTGCCAGGTCCCCCGCACGACCCGGCCTTCGGCGACCGGCAAGGTCTCCGACGAACCCCCGCGTCCCGCCCGCCGCTGCGCGGCGGGCGGGACGCGGGGAGGGAGAGGAAGGAACCCGTAATCCGGGGGCGCTGCCCCCGGCTCTTTTGCATAACCCTTTCAGGGTTGGCGTTCAATCATTCTTCCCGAATTACGAACAGGCCAAGGAGGACCCCGACTGCGTCTGAGTTCTTCTTAGAACGGTATGTTCATGTCGATGAATTCGGGGTTCAGCTTGAAGCGCGCGACAAGCCGTTCCGCAACAGCCTTGACCCCGAAGACTTCCGTGGCATAATGCCCGGCGAACAGGGCGTTGATCCCGTATTCCTGCGCCAGATGCCAGGCCATTAGCTTCGGTTCGCCGCTGATATAGACATCCACGCCCGTCTCGCCGGCCTCCGCGATCTGGTCGGCGGCGCCGCCCGAGACCACCGCCACCGTCCGCACCCGGCTCTTGCCGAAATCCATCGTGCCCGCCATGTTCCCGAAGACCGAACGGGCGCGCTTCTTGAACGCTGCATACCCCATCGCTTTCGGCAACGATCCGCGAAACCCGAGCGCCACGCCATGGTAGAATCCGAACGGCTTCAACGCGCGCAAACCCAAGGCCTTGCATATCCGCGCGTTGTTGCCCAGACGGGGATGCGCGTCGAGCGGCAGATGACATGCGTACAAGGCCATGTCGCGATCCAACAGAAACTTCAATCGGCGATAGTTCGGCCCCGTGATCCGCTTCAGCGAGTCGCCCCAGCTCAGGCCATGATGACAGATCAGCAGATTCGCCTTGCGTTCCGCCGCCGCCTCGAAGAACGCCAGCGAGGCGTCGACGCCGACGCATACCCGACGCACCGCGCCCGAGTTCTCGACCTGCAACCCGTTGTGCGAATCGTCCTGAAACGCCGCAATGTTCAGCTCGCAATCCAAAAAGTCCGTAATCGTCCGCAATGTTGTCATCGTTTCATACTCCCTTTATCATGACAAGGCGGGCTGTCGCCCGCCGGGCTTGCGCCGGTGGAGGCAAACGTTGAGGGGGGAGGCGCTGAGTCCTCCTCTCTCAACTTCCTTCACCACCGGCACAAGGCCGGCGGGATCAAGAAAATGTGCCAAATCATTTTCCGGAAAACAGCCCCCATCCCCAGTCGAGGTCAGGAATTGTGAAGTGTTTTCTTCTTTCTCCAGTCCTGCGCCTCTGCGCGAAGCCCTTTTCCCTCCAGTTTCTCCGGGCCTGTTGCCGCCCCGGTTGCGTCAGTCTTCCCGAGGCAGAATTTCCTCAATCAGGAATTGCGTTTTCGCGGGGATGAGATGCCTCGGGTAGTAGGACTGGATAACATCGAGAACCTCCGACGACGTGCGGATCTGGAGGTAATCGATCAGGAACTTGGTGTCTTCCAGATCATGGCTGTCGAAACGGGCCGAGACGCATTTCATGGCCAGCATGTACCTGGCCGTGGGCGCCCAGACCCGCAAGTTCGGCAGTTCGAGTACATCCTCCTGCGGCGGGTCCACATGGAAGAAAGCCTTGGCCGCATCGTTCAACCAGTCCTCGGGAATCCCAAAGCGGGCTGCCACGGCTTTCGCCGCGTTACGGATATCCTGGGTGGGAGCGAAAACGGCATCGACATCCTTGGTGGCGGGGCGCGCCTTGAAAACTAGGCACATGACGGCGCCGCCACAGATGCCGACCTCCCCCACGACTCCTTTCTTGCGAAGCTCCTCGTCCAGAACCCGGAAAAGTTGCGTGATCTGATCGGCTGTGAGCATATTCAAACCCTCGCCAAAAAGTTCTCGAGCACAAAAATGTTCCGCTTGCGGAAATACGTCGGGGACTCCGCCAGGGCGGTGGCCTTGAGGTTTTCGATGCCGGCGACGAACCAAGGCTCGGGCAAAACGCCGACTCCGCCGCACCACCAGGGGCGCTGTACACCGCGTTCAACACACAAAGCCTCCACCGTCGAGGCTAGTAAAGCGCTGACCCGGGCACGAGTTTCCGGCGAAGGAGGCGCGATCACGAGTTCTTTCCGCGGCGCGCGCCGGAATGCATCCACAAACTCGAAAAGCCAGATTTTCCAGCTCGCCTCCCCGTCAGCGTTAATCTTCCGTGAGACCGCCACCACGGAATCCGGGTCGGCGGCGAGCAAGCGCTCCAGTTCAGACCGGACCACCGCCCCGGGCGTTCCCAACGCCGAAGCGATCCTGGTCAGGCTTGACAAGCGCACGTCCGTCTGCCCCGCCTCGATCATTTGCAGGGCACGGAAGCTCACCCCCGCCTGCTGTGCCAGACGACGCTGCGACAAACCGCGCCGATCGCGTATCTCCTTCAAATTTTTCATGGGATCACAATGCATGACGCATTATATTGCGTCAAGCTTTAAAAAGATCTTTGTTTCATTGCGCCATTTTGACGATCTTAGGATCGAACTGGGCGATGATCTCCACTAGATCGGCCTGCTCGCGCATAACTTTGCGGATATCCTTGTAGGCGTTCGGCGCTTCGTCGATTCCGGCGCTCAGCAGCGTCACCCCGGCGACTTCAAGCTCCTTCTTCACGTTCGACCAGGCAAACGTGTTCTTGGCCGCGCTGCGGGACATCACACGCCCTGCTCCATGCGAGGCGCTGTTCAACGAGTCCGGTTCGCCCTTGCCGCGCACCAGAAACCCGGGGGTGGCCATAGAGCCGGGGATCATTCCGATTGCGCCGGGCCCGGCCGGTGTCGCGCCTTTGCGATGCACCACGACCTCGCGCCCGCCATGCGTCTCTTTCCACGCGAAGTTGTGATGATTCTCGATCTGCATCAGCGCTTGCGTCTTCAATGCCCGGATCATCTTGCGGTGAATGATCTCATGGTTGGCCGCCGCAAACTCGCCCATGAGCTGCATGGCCTGCCAGTATTCGCGGCCGGGATCGCTGTCGAGCGGCAGCCAGCCCAGATGCTGGAGTTGTTTCGGGAGCCCCTTGTGCAGGGCCATCGCCTGTTTCCAGTAATATGTTGCGATCGTCGAGCCGGGCCCGCGGCTGCCGCTATGCGACAGAATAGCCAGATAGTCGCCCGCCCGAAGCCTTTCCCAGTCGTTGGTCAACGACAGTACGCCGTATTCGACGAAATGGTTGCCCGATCCGCTGGTGCCAAGCTGACTTTGCGCTTTGCCCTTGTTCTGCCGAACCACCGGACTGAAGTCCCAGTCCCGATGCATGACCGGATGGTCGTGCGGCTTGGAAAAGGCGCCGCCGGCTCCGAAAAGCGTTTCGCTTTCCAGCGCGCGGCTCAAGGCGTCCCGATTTCGGTCGAGGCTGTTGACGGGCATATCCGTGACCGTCAACATCATGCGGCAGGCGATATCCACGCCCACGGCGTACGGGATGACCGCGTTATCCGTGGCCAGCACGCCGCCGATCGGAAGTCCATACCCCAAGTGCGCATCCGGCATCAGCGCGCCCTGAACCGCTACGGGCAAATTGCATGCGTTCCGCATCTGATCAATTGCGGCAGGGTCCAAATCGGCGCCCCACATGCGCCAGGGGGCGGGCTCGGACCGTTCAGGGGCCTTATTCGAAGCGGCGGCGGCTGACGCCCTTTCCTCGTTGATGGTCTTGGCCAGCGGACCAAACAGCGGATCGTCGAGAAACGCGTTCGGCGTGGCGACGATAGCGCTCAGCCGCGCCATGATCTGCTTCTTCTTCAGGCCAGCCTGCGACGCCGGCCCCATCAGGCTCAACGCCTGCTTCAGGGCCGGTCCGGCCGGCACGCCGGCTTTCCGGATGTCTTTAGCTTTCATTCATGGCCCTTAAAAATTAATGGGCGATCCATGCGCTTTTCCTAAAGATAGCAACACCGTCCGCAAAGTCAAGTTCCGTATCGTCCATCGTGTTTTCGGTTGACGCGTACGGCGACCGT
>SLMC01000246.1 GCA_007133745.1 Kiritimatiellia bacterium | reverse complement strand
TGAGCAGTCCGTTGGGGACTGCGTACCAGAGCAGCGGCTGCACCACCGTTTCCCACGAGGTCGCCAGTTCGGGCCAAAGTGTCGCGTCCGGTGTCATTGCGCTCCTGATTTTTAGACCTTGAACCATGGTATGAAAGCTGGTCCTGATCGCGTCTTCGGCAATGTATGGGCAAGGCGCGATCGGTTTGCAAGCAAAAACCGCTCCCCGTTCGTTCGGAGCGCAAGCGTATTCTTTTGCTATCTTCGTTGCGTTCCGTTCAAAAAAGCCATGCAAAATTCATGGTGTTTCCGCTGTCCGAACCTGCATTGCGCTTTACATCGTTTCGCAATTTTCGCAGGATGGGGCATTGTATATTGTGGCGCGGAAGGAGAGGGCTTATGCATAAACGGCGGGTGTTGGAGATTTGTCTGGACGAGATCGAGGCGGGTGCGACGGGGGCGCGCGGCAAAGGCCGGGCTGCGCATGTGCTGGCGGCGCGTCTGATTTGGCCGCGTCCGGCCATCGCGGAAAAAGTGTCGCTCAAGACGGTGGATTTGCAGGGCGGGAAAGCCGATTTGAACGCGGCGATTTGGGGCCGACGGATTCTGTTCAAGGAGACGGTGCAGGGCCCGTGCGGTTTGTCGATCGAGGTGACGCGTCGCGTGTCGGATACGCAAGCGGCCCGGTTCATTCATTTTCTTTACGCCTCGGTGTTTACCGCTTTGAGCGCGGAGGTTGCCGCGACGGCGCCGGGCGGAGGCTGGGTCGGGTTGTTGCGGCAACCGTTGCGCTTTCTGGCTCGCGAGACCGGGACGCCGCCCAAGGCATGGCCGGCTGTGATGGCGGCCGGAATGCTGGATGTGCGGCCGGAGTCGATCGGGAAACGCGGCGAGCGGGTCCAGATCGAGATACCGCTGCGGGCGCCGAAGGACGTGTTCGAAACGCATCGTCGGCAGCGCGGCGGCGAAACCGCGATGCGACGCGAGCGCGTACGGAAAGCGGGCGAGGCCAATGGCCGGGCTGTGATCTCCATTGCGGCTTACGATTGAAGTTGCACAGCGTAAGATTTGGCGTGGCCATTTTGAACAACGGAAAGATGATGGCGAGATTTGTCCATTTGAAGCGGGTTTGCGTCGCAACGCTTTTGTGCCTTGGTTTGGGCGCGCAGCATGCGAGCGCAAAGGATTCAGCGTCCGCTATTCCCTATCGCGTGCGGATCAGGGGTGTTCGCGACAAGGATTTGGCTCGCGAGATGAAGGCGGTTTCGGATGCCATGGAGCGAGTCAAGAGTCCGCCCGCTTCCGAATTGCAGTTGCGGCGCCGACTGGATGCGGATGTGGACCGTTTTCAACGCGTGCTGCGCGCGCATGGCTATTACCGCGCCGCCGTGACGACGGATATTGATATGGACCGACGGCCGGCGCGTATCCGGTTCAGGATCGACAAAGGCGAACCGTACCGTTTGCGCGAGATACGGCTGGTTTCGGCGGACGCGGGGTCTGCTGGCCCCGAACCGCCCGATCCGGCCGATATCGGGCTGAGTATCGGGGCCGTGGCGCGCGCGAACGTCGTTCTGCGCGCCGAAGAAAGGCTTGCGCAAGATTTTCAGCGGCGCGGCTATCCCTTTACACGTATCGAAAACAGGGAAATCCATGTCGAGCATGCGACCCGTGCGATGGACGTGACGTTTGTTTACGAGCCGGGTCCTTTCGCGACGTTCGGCCGCGTGACGATCACGGGTGCGCCTTCGGTACGCGAGTCGTATGTGCGCGGGAAAATGCTCTGGGCGGAAGGCGAGCCCTATAATGGCGATCAGGTCGCTTTGGCACGGCGCCGTTTGGCGGGGACCGATTTGTTCGCGTCCGTCAGGGTGGCTCCGGAGCCCGATGCGGAACCCGACCCGGCGTTGCCGATGCGCGTGGACGTGGTCGAGCGCAAGCCTCGAACGCTGGGATTCGGGGCGGGCTATCGCAGCGACGAGGGCGCCCGCGCGCGTCTGTCCTGGGAACATCGCAATCTTTTCGGCGCCGGGGAACGGTTCCATATCGGCGCGAGCGTTTCCGAAATCGGGTTCGGCGGCGAGATGCGATTCAGCCGATTCGATTTCAAGCGCAACGATCAGACGCTCTCGCTGTTGTTGCGCGCGGCGCAGGAAGACACCGATGCTTTCCACAGCCGCAATGCGGGCGCGTTACTGGGGCTGGACCGTCTTTTTTCGAACGGGATCACGGGCGGACTGGGCCTGGGCTACAAGTATTCGGAAGTGCGCGATGACGGATCCGATCCTCTGGAGCGGTTCGGATTGGTCTATGTGCCCGTGCGTTGGGATTGGGATCGCAGCGACAACTGGCTCGATCCCCGGCGCGGATGGCGTTGGTCTTCGAGCTTTGCTCCGTATACGGATACGCTCGGATCCGGTCTCGCCTTCGTCAAGGCGCGTGCGGGTTACACGCGTTATGCGCGCTTGACGCGGCGTCCCGAACTGGATTGGGCAGGGCGGCTGGCCGGCGGCGTTCTGTTCGGCGCGAGCCGCGATGCCGTTCCGGCCGACGAGCGGTTTTACGCAGGCGGTGGCGGCAGCGTTCGTGGCTATGGCTACCAGATGGCCGGCGAGCTGGACGACAAAAAGCCGAAGGGCGGAACCTCCATGGTTCTGGCGTCTTCGGAATTGCGCTGGCGGATCACTCGCGAAATCGGGGCGGTCGTGTTCGCGGACGGCGGCACGGCGTCCGCGTCCGGGTTTCCGGAGTCGGACGAGTTGTTTTGGGCGGCAGGGTGGGGGGCACGCTATTTCACGCCGGTCGGGCCGTTGCGTCTCGATATGGCCTTTCCCCTGGATCGGCGTGCGGGCGTGGACAAGCCTTATCAGTTCTATATCAGCCTGGGACAGGCGTTTTAGCCCATAAGGTTGCGGCTCCGCCGCTAAACGTAGGGTGGACTTTCAGTCCGCCGTAAGGAGACCGACTGAAAGTCGGTCCTTCGGCGCAAGCGAAAACGGAAAATTGTTCCAATGAAAAGAATAGCGAAAATTTTCAGGCAGGCGCTGCGGTTGACGGCGCTGACGCTGGCGCTGACGGCGGTGGCGACCGTTTGGCTGGTGTCGCCGCCCGGCGTGCGCTGGGTGGCGCGGCGTGTCGAGCTGGCTGCGTCGCGGGCCTTGCAGGCCGAGGTGCGCATCGAGGGTGCGGTCTTGCGTTGGCCATTGGAGCTGCATGTGGGTCGTGTGCGCATCGGGTCCGGGTCCGAAACGCATGTCGAGGCGGACACGCTGGCCGTGCGCGTGTCGTTGCGGCAAGCGTTGAACCGCAGGCTTTGGGTTCATCATGTCCGGCTTTCGAAACTTGTCGTGCGGAGCTGGCCGCAAACGGAGCGCGAGCCCGCGCCGTCAACCGGAGTTGTGGCCTTGCCCGATCTGACGCGATGGCTGTCCTTGCTTACGGTGACCGAGTTGCGCCTGGAGCGCCTGCAGGTGGAGCCTCCGCTGGCGGCCCGCGCCTATGCCGCGCGAGCGACCGGGTTTCTAGCGCCGATGCGCTCGGAGGACGGCCGCCGGTTCGAGGTGCGGGTCGAGGCTCTGGAGCCTGACGGGACGAGTGCGGACACGCCGCCGATCGCGTTTGCGCATGGCACGATGCGACTGGACGATGCACGGGTGGCTGCGGAAATTCATGTGGCGTTGTTCGGTCGAGTGAGCGGCCGCCTGCGCGCGACCGGCGCGGCGTCGAATCCGAGCATCGATGTACGCGTGTCCGCGGCAAACATCGTGCCGGACGATGCGCCGTTGTGGGATGGCACGCCGGTTTCGGCGGCGGCCGAATTCGTTGTGCGGGATCGGCGCGCGCAAGGCCGTTTTGTTCTGGAGTCGGAAAGCGAACGCTGGGTTACGATGGAAGGGGAGGCGCCGTTGCATGTGTCGCTGGTTCCGGCGCTGGCGGAATGGCCGCCTTCCGGGCCGGTATCGGGTCGGGTTCTCGTGGAGGCCGATCTCGGTGCGCTCGCGCCTTTGTTTCTGCTGGATGTGCACCGTTTGTCCGGTCGTCTGACGGCCGATTTGACGGTGACAGGCTCCGTGGCGCACCCGGAAGCGAACGGGCACATTCGGATTTTGAACGGCTATTACGAGCACGAACGGGCCGGCGTGATTCTCAGGAATTTGGACGTTGCCTTTTCAGGGCGAGACGATCGCATTGTGCTGGAGCGTTTCACGGCGGACGATGGCGATCGCGGCCGTTTGGAATGGAGCGGGTTTGTGCGGCTGGATCCGGCGGCCGACTATCCGGTGGAGGCGCGCCTGGACTTGACCGATTTTCGGCTGTTTCGCAACGATTTCGGGGAGGCGACCGGAAACGGGCATCTGATTTTGAAGGGGAATCGGCGCGCCAGTTTGCTGAACGGAGCGCTGAACGTGTCGCCTGTGGTCTTGAACATTCCGGAGCGCGCTCCGCCGTTCATGGTCGACTTGGAGGTGATCGAGATCGATGGCGAGTCGAGCGAGGAAGAGCGCGAGCCCGCGGCGAGCTGGCTCGCCGAGCACGATGCGCAACTGGATGTGCAGGTCGACTTTCGGGATCGGGTCTATGTGCGGGGGCGGGGGTTGGAGTCCGAATGGGCCGGCCGCCTTGTTCTGCGGGGGCCTGCGACCGACCCGGAACTGTCGGGCTCGCTGTCGGTGGTGCGCGGCCGCTGGGTTTTCTTCGGCAAACGTTTGTCGATCGCGCGGGGCGTCGTGACACTCGATGGCTCCCGTCCGCCGATGCCGGCCATCGACGTGCTGGCCGAGACGCGGTCGGGCGGCATTCTCGCGTCCTTGCGCGTCTCCGGCTATCTGGATTCTCCGGAAACGCATTTGGAATCGGCGCCGCCGCTGCCGGAGGACGAAATACTGGCTCGGCTGCTTTTTGGCCGTGAGGCGGCTCGCATTACGCCTTGGCAGGCCGTGACGCTGGCCCAGGCCGTTCACAGCATGCGCGGGGGCGGCAGCGCGTTCGACTTGATGGGCGAAACCCGCCGACTGTTGCGCGTGGATCAGATCGATGTGCGCGACTCCGACGATACGGAAGGAGAAACCCTGGTCAGCGTCGGCAAGTATATTGGCGACCGCGTCTATGTGACCCTGGAGCACGGGGTCGGGGTGGAAGGCGGACGGGCCCGTGTCGAAATCGAGCTAACGTCTTCGCTCAGACTGGAAACGGACATGGGCCCCAACGCCGATGCCGGCCTCGATCTAGGCTGGCGCTGGGACCATTAGCGCCTTGCCTGAAATGCGTGTTTCGCAAGGGTTTTCCGAGTGGGGAAGATGGTGGCGAGAACCAGAATCGAACTGGTGACACGTGGATTTTCAGTCCACGCAAAACTCAATAAAACAAGCGTTATTAATTATTTGCTAACTTGTACCCGTTCA
>SLMC01000161.1 GCA_007133745.1 Kiritimatiellia bacterium | reverse complement strand
GGGTCGTTTAAAAGGCGGGGGGAGCGTGGTTGTTGTTGTCGGGGCGGTCGGCGGCTGATAGAGCAAGCCATCGAGGTCCCTGTCATGGGGTTCGGCCGAGAGTCGGTCTCGAGTTTCCGGATCGGGCGGGGTGGCCGTGGCGACGTCGAAATCGGGAGGGGGAATTGGCTCGTGCATGGGCAGGCGGTCGGGTTCGTGCGTGGGAATGTCTCGTGTTTCGTAGAATCTGAAAAGGATGTGGATCGTGACGGTACGGGCGGGCAGCCAGGTCGTGGCGATACGGAATCCGCGGGTGTCGGCTACGGCATGCGGGGGGGCGAATTTCGGAGTGTCGAGCGACGGAAGCGGATGAAACCAGGAGCCGCCGAAAACCATGCGGAAAGACAGGTCGCCTTCGCGCGCCAAGTCGTTCGCCCATTCTTCGGCATTGCCGCTCAGGTCGTAAAGTCCGTATAAGTTTTCGTTTTCGCGCGTTCTTTTTCCGTCAATGAAATTTTCGCCGTTGTAGAATCCGACGGGCATGGCGCCGCTATCCGGTTCGCGGAAGCGTCCGAAATTCGCATTCAACCGATCGGCAACGTTTCGTCCGAATCCGTAGACGGCGTTGGTGACGCCGGTCCAGGCGGCCGCCTTGTAGAGTTCGTTGAAGGCGTTGGGCCGGATCGGATCGGAAGGCGGGCCGAGCATCGGCAGGCGGAATCCTTTCCGATTCAGCCAGAGCCGGCGTTCGGCGTCCCCGAAAATGCCGCCAGCCCAGTTGGTGGCGTCGATCGGCCCCCAGTCTTCGGGTGCGGGGCCTTCCGTGTAGGATTGCTCGGCCAGACCGCGACCGGCATCGATCGTGAGCCAGTTGGCGTATTTGACGGCGCCGTACCACGACACGCCTGCGATCGGATGGTTCCGGTAGGGTTCGTTGCCGTGTTCATCCGTTTGATGACCGTAGCGAGAACCAGCCGGCTTGGCGGGGTCGTAAACGATCCGGCTTTGCCGCATGCCGAACATCTCGTCGCGACCGGGTTGCATGGCGGGGTTGATCCAAAGGTTGCCCAGGGCGTCGAATACGATGTTGGTTCCCCGTGGCGAGTTCGGATTGGCCTGGGCGTCGTTCAGGAATCGGATGAACTGGTCGTGCGTCGTTTCGTGTCGGGCGAAAAAGATGTCGTAATCGGGGCCGCCCGGCTGACCGCCTGCCGGAACAATGCCGAAAGCGAGGTGCAAGTCGTGGGGATCGCTGTCGTCCAGAGGTTCGGCGAGCCGGATGCGCAAGGCGGGGTCCCGTTTCCCGGACACATAGCGGGCGTCGACCGGGCGCGCGAGTCCTTCGCGCGCAACGAACGCGCGGGGCGCCGACTGTACCATCCCGCCGCGCGAGTGGCGGCGCCATGCCTGACCGTTGGTATCGAGCGCGGGCGGGTCCAGATCGCGGACGATCAGGCCGATTCGTTCGGGATCGGCGCCGGGCGCCAGTGTGAACACGTATTCAAGTTCGTAACCGTTCCCGAAGACGGAAAGATCGATGCCGGGATAGATGTTTTTGTAGAAGAATCGAACGGAATCCGGTGGCGGGACCTCGGTATCGGGGGCTGGCAGCGGCGTCAACAGGCGGCTGTGCGCGGGGCTTGCGTCCATGGGTTCTGCGCCGAGGCCGCGCATGGCCCCCGCAAGGTTCAAGTCGATCATTGTGTCCGGATGGCAAACAATGGCCGCGCCGGCCGAGGTTTGCGCAAGGCGGTACGGGACAGGAACACGTTCGATGCGGGTGTCGTCGCCCGGATCGGTTGGCAGCGCCGACGGAGGCGGAGCAGGCGTGGCGATGCGAGGCGTAACGCCGGGGGGCGCCGGTTGTTCCGGCCGATCCCGATCCGAATCGGACCATGGGCGAGGCGTGTGCGTACGAGGGCTTTCGGTTGCGTCGACGTCGAAATGCCCGAGAATCGGCGGGGCCGCAGGTTCAGGGGGGGCGTCCGACGCCGAAACGTCGGGTCGGGTTGGAACGGGGTTTGTCGCCATGCGGATCAGAATGACGAACAGCACGGCGACCGAGCCGACCGACAGCGCTATGCCTGCGATCAGGCTCGCCACAGCCGCGTTGTTCTTCGAGGAATTCATGAAGACAAAGAATAGCACGGTTCGACTCGTTTAGGCAAGCGTTAACCTAGATTCGACAGTTCAAGATGTTATTCTGCCGTGCCACGAACACACCAACGCACGAACATACGAATGCACGCTCCGCTTCCAACCTTCTTCTTGTCTTGCGAAACGGGGCAAAGCGCTGTAGTGTGCTTTTTTTGCATGAGACATAACTAGGGGGATACTATGCTGGACATCAAACGAATCAGGGAGAAGGCGGACGAGGTGCGTCGGGGTTTGCGAAGGAAAGGCGCGGACGAGACGCTGCTCGACCGGGCGATCGCGCTGGACGAGCGGCGCCGGGCGCTGTTGACGGACGTCGAAGGGTTGAAAAACGAGCGCAACCAAGCATCCAAGGAGATTGGGGCGCTCAAGAAGAAGGGCGAAGATACGGCGGCTGCGCAGCAGTCCGTGCGAGATCTGGGCGATCGCATCCAGGCTCTGGACAGGGATGCGCGCGAAGCGGAGACCGAACGCGACCATGCGTTGCTGAGCTTGCCCAATTTGCCTCACGAGTCGGTCCCGGACGGGTTGGACGCGTCCGCCAACGTGACGGTCCGTTCCTGGGGCGAGCCGCGCGCGTTCGATTTCGAGCCGAAACATCATGTCGAAATCGGGGAAAACCTTGGCATTTTCGATTTTCAGAGGGGCGCCAAGATGAGCGGCGCGGGGTTCCCCTTGCTGGTGGGCGCTGGCGCGAAGCTGCAGCGGGCGCTGATTCGCTTCATGCTTGATCTGCATGTCGAGGAGCACGGCTATACGGAAATTTATCCGCCGGTGCTTTGCCATACGGCCAGCATGACAGGGACGGGCCAGCTTCCTAAAATGGCTGACGACATGTACGGAGTGCGAGACGAGGATTTGTGGCTGATCCCGACAGCGGAAGTGCCGGTGACAAACTATTTTCGCGAGGAAATCGTCGCGCGGCCTCTGCCGGTGTATCTGACGGCGCACAGTTTGTGTTTTAGGCGCGAGGCGGGCGCGGCAGGCAAGGATACGCGCGGATTCATTCGCGTGCACCAGTTCGACAAAGTCGAGATGGTCAAGTTCGTGACGCCGGACACGTCCTATGCGGAATTGGAATCGCTGGTCGGCAATGCGGAAACCGTTTTGCAACGGCTCGGATTGCCCTACCGTGTGTTGGCGCTGTGCGCAGGCGATCTGTCGTTCGCGGCGGCCAAATGCTACGATATCGAACTATGGGCGCCGGGCAGGCAGGGCTGGCTGGAAGTATCGTCGTGCAGCGCTTTCGAGGATTTCCAGGCGCGCCGAGCCGGAATCCGTTTCCGGGATGCGAACGGCAAAACGGCGTTTGCGCATACCTTGAACGGATCGGGCGTGGCTCTGCCGCGGCTGATGGTCGCCATTCTGGAAAACGGCCAGCAGGCCGACGGCTCCGTTGCGCTGCCGGAAGCGATTGTGCCCTATATGGACGGACGTGCCGTGCTTGAGCGACGAGAAGGGTAAGGCGCTAAGCCGAAGCGGGCTTGTTGGTCGGTTTCGTCTCGATCGGTTTGCGGCGGACAATCAGGAAAAGAACGATGCCGCTGACCAGAAGGCCGATGCTCACGGTTTGGGCGACGGTCAACCCCATGATCATGGCTCGCTCGTCGCCCCTGAAGAACTCGATGTTAAAGCGAATGATCGCGTAGGCTGTAAGATAAGCCGCTGTGGTGACCCCCGGCCGTTTGCGTTTCCTGTGCACAATCATCAGAAACCCGTAGACGCAGAATCCGAGCGCGGCTTCGTACAGTTGAACGGGATGCACCGCCAGACTGGCTTGCGCGTCGGAGGGAATCAGCCGTTCGGAAAGATGTTTCGTCCATGCGAAACTGCCGGACGGATAGCATACGCCTGTCCAACCGGATGTCGGGGATCCATGACAGCAGCCGTTCAGGAAACAGCCGATGCGTCCGAACGCATGGCCCAGCGGCAGAGATGTGGCGACAAAATCGTACAAGGCCAGCACAGGTTCCTTTTTGACCTTGGCGAACAGGTAGACGGCGATGGTGGCCGCGATAAGCCCTCCGTAATAGATGAGTCCGCCCTGATCCAGCCTGTAGAGCAGGCTGGGATTGTCCAGGAAATAATCCCATTCGGAAGCGATATAGGCCAGTCTCGCGCCCAAAATTGCTGCGATCACGATCCAGAACAGCAGATCGGAGCTGAAATTGAGGGATCGGCCTTCTTTACGGCCCACGAACGACCACGAGGCCAGTCCCGCCATGAGTCCGGCCGCCATCATGACGCCGTACCAGTGAATGTGAAAATTTCCTATGCTGAAAAAAACTGGATGCATCGTTAGAGCCTTTCCGGTTTACCATACACGCTTTTGCGTGTATATTTAACAAAAGGTGCAACTGCGAAATACGCGAAAATTTCTTCTTCGGAGAATAATGGTCCTTCAATTTCGCGCTTTTCGCGTGTTTCGCAGTTGAAAACATATTGGGTTGCCTGACTTCGAGCGTCCTCGCTCGGGCTGGTCGGCTTTAGTCCGCCTGGCCCCTTTTCGATCGACCAAACCAGTCTATCTCAAAAACCGTAACAGTTTCCAGAACTTTTTGTTGCAGAGGGAATCGTTTTGTCGTACTCTTTCTTGCTCTCGGGGTTTGCTTCGCTTTGGCGACCTTTTTTTTGTGGAAATCGAGGGCCAGGCAAACAGCGTTTGGTGCGGACGGCATTATTATGAGCGATGAACGGGAACACGTAGAAGATCGAGGAATTTCCGTAGGGATTTTGACGGATCGTGTGGATGAAGTGACCTGCGGGCAATGCGGTTGCGAAATCGACGTGGCCGATTTGGAATCCTTCGTCAGGGTCGAGTGTCCCGACTGCGGGAACATCGAGATTGTTCCCGCCAAGTTGGGCCAGTTCTTGCTCCTGGACCTGATCGGCGCCGGCGGCATGGGCGGGGTGTACTACGCGAAGGACGAAACCCTGGGGCGTTTCGTGGCGATCAAGGTCATGCTGCAATCTCTGGGTTCGGACTTGAAGTTCGTGGAGAACTTCAAGCGCGAGGCTCAGGCGGCCGCCCGCCTCAATCATCCCAACATCGTTCAAATCTATTCTTTCGGTCAGGAAAAAGGGCAGCCCTACATTGTGATGGAGCTGGTATCGGGCAGCGCGCTGGATAAAATGATGGATCCCGGCTGTCCGGTGAGTCCGGTCATTGCGATGCAGGTGGGGCTGGATATTTCCGAGGGGCTGATGGCTGCCGACGAGGCCGGCCTGATTCATGGCGATATCAAGCCGGAAAACATCCT
>SLMC01000326.1 GCA_007133745.1 Kiritimatiellia bacterium | reverse complement strand
AGGTGTATGCCTTTACGGAGCAAGGCGTTGCAATGCTTTCAAGCGTTCTGAACAGCAAGCGCGCCATTCAGGTAAACATTGCCATCATTCGGACGTTTGCCCGGCTGCGGCATATTCTGGCGTCACACGCCGATCTTGCCCTCAAGCTGGAGGAACTTGAGAAGAAGTACGACAAGCAGTTCCGGGTGGTCTTCGACGCGTTGCGGGAACTGATGAGTCCGCCGGAACCGCCTCCCAAGCAAATTGGCTTCGGAATCCGCGAGAGGCGAGCGAAGTATCGGGCAATCGTTCCGTTCTGATTTAGATGTGGTGTTGGCACAAAACAAGGATTAGCGCCCCCCTTTTTCATTCGCCGACGGCCGCATTCTCGTGATCGAGTGCAAGGGCGAACACTTGGAGGACAAGCGGAACGAACAGGAAAAGCGGGATATCGGCGGCTTCTGGGAAGCGCGCGGCGGCGGCCGCGCCCTGTTCCTCTGGGCTGTCAAGAAGGACGATCGCGGCCGGGATGTCCGTCAGCAAATCGAGGCGAAGATGTAAGGGTGAATATCGCGGTTGCAATTTCTGTCGGGCATCAATTATGGCGCCATTTTGCGATATGTATGAAACAATCCGCGTAAGCGCTTGCGCTGTACAATCATGGCTGAAAAAACAACTCTGGCTGCAGGGTATTGACATATGCAATGGATTTTGTCATTTTATACGTCGTTTTCCCTCTAGCGAGCAAACAATGCTCCCCTCATGCCGCGACCGGCTTGGAAACGGAAAAGGGATCGTGAGCAAATTGAGAAATGAACAGGCAAATGGCGCATATAGAACCCCCTTAAGTCTATGGAAGCATGTCATCGCAGAACGGTCGATTTCAGAGGAGAATAAGATCATGCCAACAGCGACGGAGTTCAGCAGTCCTGATGTTGCGCGAGAAATGGCGAAATTGTTTGGCAATCGAGTCAAAAAAGTCAAAATTGATATGAAGTATACTCGTCCCGTGCGCAGTTTTGTTGGCAAAATCGAAAAAGCCCACAAGCGAGCCGCGAAAGGCGACTTGACATTTTGCTGATAGAAAGCGCGAAACCGGATGGACGCCCACCGATGCATCGCGCCCACGAACATCAAATTTGTTCCAGGCGCCAGCGGTTTTTCAAGCTTCGACTATGTCGAGAGCTTTGAAGAATTGTCTTCGTTACATCGTTGTTTTTCGCTGGCAAGGTCTTTCAGGTTCAAGACACTGGCAATTGAACAGATCGCTCCCGCAGGTCTGATCAAGGATGAAAACGACGAACTGTCCTCCCTTTTCCCCGGCTACGTTGCGGGATCTCTGCTGCGACTGAGCTTTTGGCGGGACGCTTTCAATAATCTTGATGCCGTCGAAAACGACGCCTTGCTTGGATATGCAATAGTCAAGCAAGACAAGGCCTCGCCGAAAACAGAGGCCGGATGGCATCTTTTTGAAGCCGTTTTCCGGAAATATGAACACGAGCACAATTGTATCCCGTGCTTGCAACCTCATCGGATCCGCGTGGGGGAACGCGAATTCCGGATTCCCGGACGGCTTTATTGTCAACAAAACGGATTAAACAAAGCTTGCGCTCAGGTTGCGCTGAGAAGCTTACTCTCGGAATGTTTGACGGATGGCGACATCTCGTATCGCCGGATCAACGAATTGTCAGCTTCGACCGCGAAAGCGGGCTGGACGCCGGCCAAAGGCTTGAGCAGCATTCAAATCCGATCAGTGCTGAACCAACTGCAGGTCGACTACGTTTCGGAACTGCTTCCTTCCGGCGCGCAATTCAGCGGTGTGGCGGCAGAGGCCGTCTCCATTCGTTTTGTATATTCACTGCATCCGAACATCGCTACAGCAAAGAATCCCTGGTTGCGGCGTTTGGCTTTTTTCTCCAGACCGGAAGTGCAAAAAGTTATTCTCAGGGCCGTTTTCGCCAAGAAACGTCATTATATCGAGCATCTTAGAAACGCCACAGATTGGGACAACTCGACGGAAAACCCGAAACTTATCGATCTTCTGGAAAAGGTGCTGCCGGAGACTCTTTGGATTGTTGAAGTGTCCCTTCCGCATCTTTTCCCGGCCAATGAAAGGAAGCTGGGAGAGGTTGTGTTAAACGCTGCGTACTCAATGAATACCGCAGATCCCCTTTCGTTTGACGCTTTCTGCTTGGCAAGGTTGCCAACACGATACTTTCTTGTACGGGGCGTCAACAAAGGCAAACCTCAATTTGTCGAGGTCCCAAGCGCATTGAAATCACACGTGCCATTGTTGCGCATTTAACCCGTTTTACAATGTCGCTTTGCAATTGTTTTCGGAAGTACGTGAAATAACATGAAGTCGTCCATGGCGGATCGTAAGCAATCATGTATAAAATTGTGATCGAGAGGGCGGAGTTTCCGACCATGAGAATCGAAAGGAGAACACCCATGCCGACAGCCGCTTCGACCGCGCGCAAGAGGCCGCGCGCGAAATCCAAACGACCGCCGCGTATTTCGCGGACACGCAAGCCGGAAAACATGTCGCTGGAGGAATGGCAGATCGCCTTGCGGCGTCAGATCGCCGCCGAGAAAAAGTTCAAGGTCCGCTCGCTGGGCGCGCATCCGTTCTTTTCGGAGTTCAACGTTACGAATCCGGAAACCCAACGCTCGTACACGGTCGTGATACGCGGCGAGGAGCCGGGCGCGAATACCTGTTCCTGCCCCGATTTCGAGGTCAATACGCTGGGCACCTGCAAGCATATCGAAGCGCTGCTGCGCTCGTTGCGCCGCAAACGCGGCGGCAAGAAAGCGCTGGCCGCGGGATACCGCCCGCCCTACAGCGAAATCTGTCTGCGCTACGGCGCGCAACGCCAGATCGTGTTTCGGCCGGCGCCGGACTGTCCGCCCGCCGTGCTCAAGCTCGCGGCGACCTGTTTCGAGGCCGACGGCGTCTTGCGCGAGAACGCGCTGGGAAAATTCTCGGCCTTTCTGCGGCATCTGCCCGAAGCGAGCGGCGAGCACGATATCCGCTGCGGCGACGACGCCCTGCAGTTCGCGGCCCGACTCGAGGAACGGGCCGAACGGACCCGCCGCATTGACCAGGCCTTCTCCGGGCCGGCCGGCAAGCGCGCATGGAAAACGCTGCTGAAAACCAATTTGTATCCCTACCAGAAGGACGGCGCACTGTTCGCCGCCAAGACCGGACGCTGCCTGATCGCCGACGACATGGGCCTGGGCAAAACGGTGCAGGCCATCGCGGCGTCCGAGATTCTGGCGCGACATGCGGGTCTGCGCAGCGCGCTGATCGTCTGCCCCACCTCGCTCAAGCATCAGTGGCAACTGGAAATCGAACGGTTCACCGGCCGACCCGCCGTCGTGGTCGAGGGCGGCCTGGCCCGGCGCCGGCTGCTGTATCGCGCCGACGCCTTTTTCCGGATCGTCAACTACGACGTGCTGCATCGCGACCTCGAGGATGTCGCCGCCGCGCGCTTCGATCT
Source organism: Kiritimatiellia bacterium (assembly GCA_007133745.1). Taxonomy (GTDB): domain Bacteria; phylum Verrucomicrobiota; class Kiritimatiellia; order UBA8416; family SLMC01; genus SLMC01. The sequence goes on along the minus strand of SLMC01000326.1, from coordinate 1,922 downwards.
GATCGTGCTCGACGAGGCCCAGCGCATCAAGAACTGGAAAACGCGCGCGGCAAAAGCCGTCAAACAGCTCGACAGCGAATTCGCCATCGTGCTGACCGGCACACCGCTCGAGAATCGGCTCGAAGAGCTGCATTCGATCGTCGAGTTCGTGGACCGGTTCCGGCTCGGTCCCATGTTCCGCTTTCTGGATCGGCATCAGCATACGGACGATCACGGACGCGTGATCGGCTATCGCGAGCTGGATGCCGTGTCGCGAACCGTATCCGACATTCTGTTGCGCCGGACCAAGGACAAGGTGCTCAAGGAATTGCCGGATCGACTGGAAAAGAAATTTTTCGTGCCCATGACCGAGGAGCAGGTCCGGCATCACGAGGAAAACCGCGAAACCGTTGCGCGCATCGTCTCGAAATGGCGGCGCTACGGTTTTCTTTCCGAGATGGACCAGCGTCGCCTGACCTGCGCCTTGCAGAACATGCGCATGTCGTGCGACAGCGCCTATTTGCTGGACGGCGAAACCGAGCAGGCGCCCAAAGTGGACGAAGTCGCCACTCTGCTCGGCGATATACTGGAGGAGCCGGACGCCAAGGTCGTGGTGTTCAGTCAATGGCTGCGCATGCACAAGCTGATGGAGCAACGGTTCAAACGGCAGGGCTGGAATTCGGTCCTGTTCCATGGCGGGGTGCCCGGTCCGCAACGCAAGACCTTGGTGAAGCAGTTCCGCGAGGACCCGGATTGCCGCTTGTTTCTGGCCACGGACGCGGGCGGCGTGGGCCTGAATTTGCAGAACGCTTCGGCGGTGATCAACATGGACCTGCCCTGGAATCCGGCCGTGCTCGAGCAGCGGATCGGACGCGTGCATCGGCTGGGCCAGCATCGCGCGGTACAGGTCGCGCATTTCATTTCGCGCGGCACCATCGAGGAAGGCATGCTCAGCCTGCTGGCCTTCAAGAAATCCATGTTTGCCGGCGTGCTGGACGGCGGCGCCAAGGAAGTGTTCCTGGGCGGCACGCGTCTGAAACGTTTCATGGAAAGCGTCGAAACGGCCACCGGCACGCTCACGACCGAAACCGTGGCGGGCGGAATCGGGCTCGACGAGGAAACGGCGGCGCCGGAAGAAACCCGGTCGGCTACCGAAGCGCGCGCCAAACCGGCAGAACCGATGGAACCGGCTGTCGCGAAGATGGAGGCGGCTCCGGCGGCGATCCCGCCTTTGTCGCGTGAAGCGGTGGGCGATTTGCTGACGGCGGGCGCGCAATGGCTGGCTCAGGTGGGCCAGGCTTTGCGAAAGCCGCCGTCATCTGCGGCGGCGCCGGGCGCAACGTCGGCATCGCCGCTGATTGCGAAGGACGAGCTGACCGGCAAGCCGTGCCTCAAGCTGCCTTTGCCCGACGACGCCACCCTGCAATCTCTGGTTGGCCTGCTGCAGGGCCTTGCCGGCGGCGGGAAGAAATAGCAACCATGATTCAACGAATCCGATTCACTCGCAGACTCGGGCAACTATGCCGAGGCAGGCTTCGCCCTACGCTGCGCTCAAAAATGCCGAGAGGCAAACACACGCCCGGAATGACTTTTGAGATAGCGTTCGAATTCTGCCGCCCGTTCCCGCTCGCGGAATGCGATGGCTGAGCGTATGGCCCATGGACGATACTTGGCCGTGTGGGGGCATTCGCCTGCATTGTGGCGCCGCAGCCGATCCGCAAGATCGTTGCTGATGCCCGTATAATGGCGGCGGGCGTCTTGGCAGCTTTGCAGAATGTAAACGTAGGTGTAGTCTCGCATGGCTTGCCCGGGCGTAGTTCGGAGCGCGATTCAATAGCCCGGCGTCGTCGCCCTCGCAGACTCGGGCAACTATGCCGAGGCAGGCTTCGCCCTACGCTGCGCTCAAAAATGCCGAGAGGCAAACACACGCCCGGAATGACTTT
>SLMC01000444.1 GCA_007133745.1 Kiritimatiellia bacterium | reverse complement strand
ATCATCTCGTAGATGTTGGCATCCTTCGCGGCCTGAATCAGGGCGTCCTCGTCCGCATCGGGGTTGCCGAACATGATATTGTCGCGCAAAGTCGAATCGAACAGGAACACGTTTTGCTGAACCAGCCCGATATTGCGACGCAAAGCTTTCTGGGTCAGGGCCATCACATCGTGTGCGTCGATGAGAATGCGTCCTTGCTGCGGCTCGTAGAAGCGAGGAATCAACGATACCAGCGAGCTTTTGCCGGCGCCGGACTCTCCGACAAGCGCCACGGTAAGGCCCGGTTCGATCGTCAGCGACACCCCGTCCAACACCCAGTCGGGCGACGCGGCGTACTTGAAGGACACCCCGTCCAGTTGAATGCGCCCTTTGACCCGGCCGGGATCGATGGCGCCGGGCCGGTCGGTAATATCGGGATCGATTTCCATAATTTCGACAAAACGCTCGAACGAAGCCGCGCCCTGCTGAAACTGCTCCACAAAGTTGACCAGCCGCTCGATGGGGCGAACTAAAAAGTTGACATACATGTAGAATCCAAGCACCACCGGCCATTCAATCCGCCCCGCATGCATCAGAATCACGCCCGCGCCCAGCACGGTTAGGGAGTACGAGCGCGAGAGAAAAAGCATTCCGCTATGAAAACCGGCCATGACAATGTACATGCCCTCCTTGGCGAACCGAAACTCTTCGTTCACGCCGAAGAACCGTTCGATCTCGTAATCCTCGTTGGTATAGGACTTGACTTCGCGTATGCCCTGAATGGAGTTTTCGACGCGGCTGTTGATGTCGGCAATGCGTTTGCGAACCCGCCGGAAACCCGCCCGCATCCGTTTGCGAAAAATCCCGCCCCACAGCGCCATAGGCACAATGGGGGCAAGAGAAATCAGCGTCAGGACAGGACTGTAACTGTACATCACGGCCAGCGACCCGGTCAGCAGGCAAAACGAAATGAACAAATCTTCAGGCGCATGGTGAGCCACTTCGGCAATAGTGAATAAATCGTTGGAGATACGAGACATGATATGGCCCGTTTTGGTCCGATCGAAATAATGAAAAGAGAGCTTCTGCAGGTGCGTGAACAGGTCCTGGCGCATGTCTGTTTCCATGCGAACGCCCAGCACATGCCCCCAACGCGTGTTGATGTAGGTGCAAAAGGCCACGCCGGCGGACAAGGCGAAGAGCGCGACCAGCAGCAGGGCGATCTCGCGCAATTCACGATTGGGCACGTCCTGGAGCAGGCGTATCGTCAGCCAGGGAATCATGATCGTCAACCCGGCACGCAGCAGGGCCGCACCCAGATCGATCCCCAGCAAGAGCCGATGCGGACGGTAATAGCTTATGAAACGTTTCAGCATGAGAGTTTGAAATCGCGCGCGGCATCAAGGCGCTAACTGCGGTAGATGAACCAGGCCAACAGGACAAAGGTCGTCATGGTCAAGGCCCAGACGCCGTACGTGTAGCGTAATCCCTTGGCCCAGCGCTGGTATTTCTCGCGTTCTTCCGTCGATTGAATACGGGCGATTTCGTCCTGGATTTTCTGCCAGTTGTGATGCAAATAGGTCACGCGGCGCCCGCGTTTGCGCAATACGAACGTCAGCACGATCCATGTCGCCTGAAAAACAATCAGCAACACCGTAGTGACGCTGGCCAGCATCGATATCAGAAAAAGTCGTCCGTCCGGCGGCATACACGTTCCTTTCTCCTTCCTCAAAAGCCCATACAGTAACTGAACACGGCGGACTCGGCAAGCCGGAATGAAATAAAATATTGACAAATCCACTAAAATCGTTCAGATTTACGGCAGCCATTGAAAAAAACGGAGATTGTTTTGTTTGTTTTCAGGACTTTATTGAAGATTATCAGGAACCTTTTCTCGCTAATCGCCGCGCGGACCGTCGTTTGGGGCGTGTTGCTCGCCGGTTTCGCCATGATCGGAACGGCGGCGGAAGACGGAACTCAAGATCCCTTGCGCATCGCGCTCACCGGACGATATCCGCCCTTCAGCTTCTACAACACGCAAGGCGAGCTGGACGGATTCGATGTCGCGGTCTCGCGCGCCGTAGCCGAACGCCTGAATCGTCCGCTGGACATTGTAACCACGGAGTGGGACGGCATTCTGGCCGGACTGCTGGCCGGACGCTACGACGCCATTATCGGCTCGATGGCCGTCACGCCGCAGCGCGAGGAGGTGGTTCATTTTTCGGAACCCTACTATCTTTCCGGCGCGCAACTGTTCATTCATCGCGACCGTCGCGGCGAGATTCCCGGGATCGACCGAATCGAGGGACTGCGCATCGGCGTAGTTGTCGGCGAAACCTACGAACAATACCTGCGAGAACACCATGCCGAACACGTTCGCGTCGTCACCTACGACGACACCCAGTTAATCTTTCAGGATCTGATCCATGGCCGTCTGGACGGTTTCCTGAGCGATCGGCTGGTGGGCGCCTGGCAAATCCGCGCGGCCGGCGCGCCGTTCCTGCCTGCAGGCGACATGCTCTACGAGGAGCGCATTGCCATTCCGGTCGCCCTGGAAAACACGGCGCTGCTGGCAAGCATCAACATGGCCTTGGCCGATATGCGCGCGTCCGGCGCACTCGACCGGCTGTTCGACCGGTGGTTCGGTCTGCCCGACGGTCACGACGACCCGAATGCGTCCGCAGCCAGCCCTGAATCCATGACCTTTGCGCTGGCGCTTCGATTTCTGCTGAAAGGCTTCGCGCTGACGTTGCTCGTCGCCGCCGCGTCGCTGACGCTGGGTTTCCTGGCCTCGATACCGGTCGGCATTGTTCTGAACCTGTCCGGCGGGCCGGTCCGCGCCCTGACGCGGGGCGTTGTGGACTTCATTCGCGGCACGCCCGTGCTGATCCAGTTGTTCTTCGTCTATTACGGGTGGGGCATGATTCCGGTGATCGGGATGAGCCTGTCCCCGCTCGCGGCCTCCATACTGACCTTGTCGGTCAACTCGGCCGCCTACATGGCCGAAGTGGTTCGATCCGGACTGATGTCCGTCGATCCCGGACAACGTCTGGCCGGACGCGCCATCGGGCTGTCCCCCGTTCAGGTATTCCGTCTGATCGTCTGGCCGCAAGCCTTTCGCATCGCCATGCCATCTTTGATGAATTCGGTTGTGGCTCTCATCAAGGACACCGCGCTGATCTCGGTGGTTACGGTCAGCGAACTGATCTCCAACGTGCGCTCCGTGGTTTCCGTGACCTACAACCCGATCTACTACCTGCTTGCGGCCGTGTTGTTTTTCATGGTGACTTTTCCGCTGATGAAACTGGCCGGCCAGCTCGAGGCGCGCATGCGAGCCAAAGGATTCGATCATGATTGAAGCCCAAAACATCACATTCCGGTATCCGGGCGCTGAAACGGCCGCGCTGAGCGAGGTCAGCGTCGAATTTCCGCGCGACGCCATCTCCGCGATCGTGGGCGAAAGCGGCTCGGGCAAAACAACCCTGATGATGTGTCTGGGCCGATTCATCAGGCCCGCGCAAGGCCAGGCGCTTTACGACCGTACCGACGTGTTCGACATCCCGGAACACGCCTTCAGGCAACGGCTCGGCATGGTTTTCCAGAAGCTCTATCTCTTCCCGCACCTGACCGTGCTCGAAAACATGACTCTGGCCATGCGGCATGCTTTCGGACGCGACCGGCGCGAGACTGATCAGGAGGCGGAAGCGATGCTGGAACGGCTGGGCATCGCCGAAATTCTCGACCGCTACCCCTCTCAAATCAGCGGCGGCCAGGCGCAACGGGCCGCGATCGCGCGCGGCTTGCTGCTGCGGCCCGACTATATGCTGCTGGACGAACCCACCAGCGCGCTGGACGCGCGCACAACCGACGCCTTCGCCGAATGGCTGAGGAGTCTCAAGGACCAGACAAACTTCATCGTCGTTACGCACGACATCCTCTTCGCCCGCCGTGCTGCGGACCGGGGCGTGTGCCTGATGAACGGACAAATTGCGAGCGAGGGCCCCATCGAAGAGGCCCTCTCCCGTCTCCATTTGAATGAAAAGTAAAGGGAAAGACAAGCGCATGAAAAAGTATTCGAAAAAACAGCAGGCCATCACCGAACGGGTCGGATCCGATTTCAACCAGTCGCATTGGAGCGACTGGCGCTGGCATGTCAAGCATGCCGTACGCGACATCGAAACCCTGCAAAAAGTGCTCAATGTCCGCTTCCCGGAAGAGGATGTGAAGGCGCTAATCGAAACGCTCGACAAATTCCCGCTGTCGGCCACGCCCTATTATCTGTCGCTGATCAACCGCGAAGACTATCGCAACGACCCGATCTTCAAACAGTCGGTTCCCATGCCGGAAGAGCTGAACACCTTGCCCTACGAAATGGACGATCCGCTGGCGGAAGACTCCGACAGCCCGGCCGAAGGCATTACCCATCGCTATCCCGACCGGGTGCTCTTCCATGTCAGCAATGTCTGCGCCATGTACTGCCGACATTGCACGCGCAAGCGCAAAGTCGGCGATCGCGACTCGATCCCCGACCGCGCCGCCCTTGAAGCCGGGCTCGACTACATCCGCAACACCCCTGTGGTGCGCGACGTACTGCTGTCGGGCGGCGATCCGTTCCTGCTTCCCGACGACCGAATCGACTGGCTGCTGACCGAGTTGCACGCCATACCCCATGTGGAAATGGTCCGCATCGGCACCCGTACGCCCGTCGTGCTGCCCTATCGCATCACGCCGGAACTGACGGCCATGCTCAAGCGGCATCATCCGCTCTGGATCAACACGCACTTCAATCATCCGCGCGAGCTGACATCCGCGGCCCGGGCCGCGCTGGCCCGGCTCGCGGACGCGGGCATCCCGCTCGGCAATCAGTCGGTCCTGCTGGCGGGCGTAAACGACTGTCCGCGCATCATGCGCGAACTTAGCCACCGTCTCCTGCAAAACCGAGTACGCCCCTACTATCTCTATCAATGCGACCTGTCCGAAGGCCTGAGCCATTTCCGGACGCCCGTCGGCAAGGGCATCGAAATCATGGAAAGCATGATCGGGCACACCTCCGGACTCGCCGTGCCGACCTATGTCATCGACGCGCCGCACGGCGGCGGCAAGATCCCGGTCATGCCCTCCTACCTCATTTCCTGGTCGACCAATAAAGTGGTGCTGCGCAATTACGAAGGGGTCATCACCACCTACAAGGAACCGGACTCTTACGAACGCTATTTCTGCGACCGCAACTGCGACGACTGCCATCTCCAGCTCAATTTGGAAGGCAGCGAGGAACGCGAGGCGATCGGTATCGAAAAGCTGCTGGCCGACTACGACGAAACCACCGCCCTGACCCCCGAAAACAACGAACGCATGGATCGGCGCACGGACGAGGACGAGGAAGACAACGCATGACCGGCCCGTCCTATGATCGCGTGGTTGCGATGGGCCGTTCCCGTATCCAGCACGGAAAGGCCAACGACCGCGTTTACCT
>SLMC01000369.1 GCA_007133745.1 Kiritimatiellia bacterium | reverse complement strand
TGGAACTCGATCACCGCGAGAAACTGGCCTTGTTTTGCAATGTCGAACGCGAGATGGTGATCGAGGAAAAGGATGTCGAGCATTCGATTTACGAGGTGCCCGTGGAACTGGCGCGTCAGGATTTGGATGTCTATGTGCTGGAACATCTGAAGCTTCATGTGAACGCGCTGGAGATGGACGATTGGCACGCCATGCTCAAGCGGCTGATTTCGCCCGGATCGGGAGAGACCCGCATCGCGGTGGTCGGCAAGTATATCGCCTTGCGCGACGCCTACAAGAGCGTGTACGAGGCGCTGACCCATGCTGGGATAGCCCTGGACGCGCGGGTGAACGTCGCCATGATCGAAGCCGAGGACATCGAGCGCGACGGGGCCGAGCGCTATTTGCGGGACGTGTCCGGCATTCTGGCGCCAGGCGGCTTCGGCGACCGCGGCATCGAGGGGAAAATTGCCGCCGCCCGTTTCGCACGGGAGGGAAACGTGCCGTTCCTGGGCATCTGTCTGGGCATGCAATGCGCGGTCATCGAGTTTGCCCGGCATGTCTGCGGTTTGAACGCTGCGCATAGCGCGGAATTCGACGCGGAAACTGAACATCCTGTCATCGCTCTGATGGAGCAACAGAAAAAAATCACCCGCAAGGGCGGTACGATGCGACTGGGCCATTATCCCTGCCATTTGACCGATGGAACGCGGGCCGCTCGGGCGTACGGCGGAAGCGCGGAGGTCATGGAGCGGCATAGGCATCGCTACGAGTTCAATCATCGCTATCGCGAAACCATGGAAGAGAAGGGCATGGTTTTTTCGGGCTTGTCGCCCGACGGAACCTTGGCGGAAATCGTGGAGCTGGCCGATCACCCCTGGTTTGTCGCAAGCCAGTTCCATCCGGAATTTCAATCGACGCCGTTGCGCGCCCATCCGCTGTTTCGCGATTTTGTCGCCGCTTCCATCCGGCATGGCGGCGCTTCCGACTTTACGAACGGCTGATTTTTTGCAAGACCTTTTTAAACAGAAGGCAAGGAAACCGGAAGCGCGTGGAACGTGGAACGTAAAATTTGAAATGTGTGTTCGTATGTTCGTGCGTCCATCCGCAAGCTGCGCATGCTGGAGGATGAATTAGTGGAGCGGCTCGGCCTTTGACAGGGAGAAAACGTAGGGCGGACTTTCAGTCCGCCCATCATGAGACCGACTGAAAGTCGGTCCTACGGCGCAAGCGAAAACGAAGAACAAAGCATCAATACAATTGTTAACCACGGAATACGCGGAAAAAACGGAATATTTCACAGGAAGGCCGGGGAGATCGGGAAGAGTTTTTTGCCACGGAATACGCGAATGAAACTCCGCTAAGGCTGCGAAGCACAAGAAATACGCGAAAAGGGAGGGTGAACTGCGTTTGTGCGTTCGTGGAGCGGCTCGGCTCTTGACAGGGCATAGCTTTAGCGACGCCTGTTCCCGAGCCGGATGCACACCGCAAAAGAGAGAGGACAGGATCATGCCTAAACGCACGGATATCGGTAAAATCATGCTGATCGGGTCCGGCCCGATCGTTATCGGCCAGGCGTGCGAGTTCGATTACTCGGGCGTCCAGGCCTGCAAGGCTTTACGCGAGGAAGGATACGAGGTCGTTCTGGTCAACAGCAATCCGGCCACGATTATGACCGATCCCGAGTTTTCGGATCGCACCTACATCGAACCGCTGACCGTCGAGGCTCTGCGCGAAATCATTCGCCGGGAAAGGCCCGAGGCCTTGTTGCCGACCTTGGGCGGACAGACGGCTCTGAATCTGGGGCTGGACCTATTCGATCAGGGTGTTCTGGACCGCTACGGCGTGGAGCTGATCGGCGCGCGAGCGGACGCGATTCGCAAGGCCGAAGACCGTTTTCTGTTCAAGCAGGCTATGACGTCGATCGGGCTGGATTTGCCGGCCAGCGGTTCCGCGCACTCGATCGAGGAGGCGGTCGCTATTCGCGATGCGCTCGGATGCGGCTATCCGGTGGTTATTCGTCCAGGCTTCACGTTGGGCGGAACGGGCGGCGGCATCGCCTTCAACGAAAAAGAGTTTCTCGAAATCGTGGAGCGCGGTCTGTTCTACAGTCCGGTCTCCGAGGTTCTGGTCGAAGAATCGGTTTTGGGCTGGAAAGAGTTCGAGATGGAAGTCATGCGCGATGTCAAAGACAACGGCGTGATTGTCTGCTCGATCGAAAATCTCGATCCCATGGGCGTGCATACCGGCGACAGCATTACGGTGGCGCCGGCCCAAACCCTGACCGATCGGGAGTACCAGATCATGCGCGACGCCTCGCTGGCGGTCATGCGCGAGATTGGCGTCGAGACCGGCGGCTCGAACGTGCAGTTCGCCATCGACCCCGAAACGGGCCGCATGGTCGTGATCGAGATGAATCCGCGCGTGTCGCGTTCGAGCGCGCTGGCCTCCAAGGCCACCGGCTTCCCGATCGCCCGGATCGCGGCCAAGCTGGCGGTCGGCTATACGCTCGACGAATTGCCCAACGATATCACGCGCGAGACGCTCGCCTGCTTCGAGCCGTCCATAGACTATGTCGTGACCAAGGTTCCCAGGTTCACGTTCGAAAAGTTCGCGACCGCCGACGATACGCTGGGCACCCAGATGAAATCCGTGGGCGAGGCCATGAGCATCGGCCGCACGTTCAAGCAGTCCTTGCAGAAGGCGCTGCGTTCCATGGAAACCGGTCGGGCCGGGTTGGGCGCGGACGGCAAGGATGCGCGTTTCGAGCAGCTCGACGATGCTGCGTTGACCGATATTCTGAAGCGGCCGACGTCCGGCCGCATTTTCGCCGTGCGCGAAGCATTCAAGCGAGGATGGGCCCTGGAACGCTTACGCGAATTGACTTTTATGGACCCTTGGTTCCTGAGACATATTGCCGAATTGGCCGCCTACGAGGAGGAACTGCGCGGGGCCGGGACGCTGGACGGGCTGAAAAACGATCCGGCCCTGTTCCGTCAGGCCAAGGAATTTGGCTATTCCGACACGCAAATCGCCTTTCTGCTGAACGATAAGGAGGCTGCGGTACGTCAGGCTCGGTTCGAGGCCGGTGTGACCCCCTCCTACGGCTTAGTCGATACCTGTGCGGCAGAGTTCGAGGCGAAGACCCCCTACTTCTATTCCGCTTACGGTGGAACCAACGAGGCGCACCCGTCGGACCGCAAGAAAATTATGATTCTGGGCGGCGGCCCGAACCGGATCGGGCAGGGGATCGAATTCGACTACTGCTGCGTTCACGCCTCGTTCGCCTTGCGCGAGGCCGGCTTCGAAACCGTCATGGTCAACAGCAACCCGGAAACCGTCAGTACCGACTACGATACCAGCGACCGGCTCTACTTCGAGCCGTTGACCGTCGAGGACGTGCTGCACGTCTATCGCAACGAAGGTTGCTGGGGCGCTATCGTGCAGTTCGGCGGCCAGACCCCCTTGAATCTCGCCAAGGAACTGCAAGCCAATGGCGTCAATATCATCGGGACGTCGCCCGACAGCATCGAGGCCGCCGAAGACCGTAAATTCTTCCAGGAGCTGGCTACGCGATTGAATATAACCCAGCCGCGCAACGGGCTGGCCACAAGTTTGGCCGAAGCCGAAGCCGTGGCCGAACGGATCGGGTATCCGGTTCTGCTGAGACCGTCGTTTGTGCTGGGCGGACGCGCCATGGTCATTGCGCACGATTCGGCCATGTTGCGCGACTATATGCAGGAAGCCGTCGACGTGTCGCAGGATCGGCCCGTACTGATCGACCAGTTCCTGCAACAGGCTGTCGAAGTGGATGTGGATTGCGTTGCGGACGGGGAAACGGCCGTGATTGGCGCCGTCATGGAACACGTCGAGCTAGCCGGCGTGCATTCCGGCGACAGCGCCTGCATGATTCCCGCCTGCAGTTTGTCGCCGGAAGTCGGCGAGACGATTCGTAGGCATACCCTGGCGCTGGCGCGCGGACTCGGCGTGTGCGGACTGATGAACGTGCAGTTCGCCGTGCAGGATGGCGAGGTCTATGTGCTGGAAGTCAACCCCCGCGCCTCGCGCACCGTCCCGTTCGTCAGCAAGACGACCGGTCTGCCCCTGGCCAAGATCGCCGCGCTGGCCATGGCCGGTTTCAAACTCAAGGACATCGGTTGCACGCGCGAGATCGTTCCCAAACATTTTGCCGTCAAGGAAGCGGTCTTCCCCTTCAGCCGTTTTCCGGGTTGCGATGCCATTCTCAGCCCGGAAATGCGTTCGACCGGCGAAGTCATGGGCATCGATTCCACGGCCGGCGTCGCCTTTATCAAAAGCCAGATGGCCGCAGGCAATACCATTCCCGACAGCGGCAACGTGTTCGTCAGCTTGCGCGACAGCGACAAGACCGCCGCCGTCCCGCTCGTCGAGCGGCTGGTCAAACTGGGGTTCGCCATCTATGCCACGCTCGGCACCAGCAGCCTGCTGCGCGAACACGGCATTGCCAGCCGCGCGATCTTTCGCATTTCCGACGGCCGCCCCAGCGTGCTCGATATGATCGAGGAAAAGGATGTCGCCTGGATCGTCAATACTCCCACTGGCGGTGCGCAACCGAGCTTGGACGAAATCAAGATGCGGTCCCGCGCCGTGCTGCGCAAAATCCCGATCACCACCACACTGAACGGCTTGCGCGCCGCCGTCAACGGACTTGAGACCTTGCGCCAATACCATGGACTCGAAGTTTGCAGCTTGCAGGAATATCATCGGCATGCGCCGAAACTGAAGAAAGGACGCATTTCATGATGCCGAACTGGAAAGAACAAAGAGAAAAAAAAGCCTTTCTCGCCCTGGAGGACGGATCCATATTCCGCGGGTACGCTTTTGGGACCCGGCAGGATGCCGTGGGCGAAGTGGTCTTCAACACCGGCATGACCGGATACCAGGAGATTCTGAGCGATCCGTCCTATGCCGGCCAGTTTGTGGTCATGACCAGCTCCGAACTGGGTAATACCGGCGTTAATGCGGCCGACATGGAATCCGCCGGATTCTTTGCGAACGGCCTGATCGTCCACAGTTTGAACGAACCCAGTTCCTGGCGATCCGAGGAAAGTCTGGCCGAGAGTCTAACGCGCTTCGGCAAGCCCGGCCTGGCCGGCATCGATACCCGCGCCCTGACTCTGAAACTCAGAGACTGTGGCAGTCTCAAGGGCTGCATGGCCGTTTCCGGCGAGACGAGCGAGGCCGACGCCGTGGCCAAGGCCAAAAACTGGGGGGGACTCGACGGGCAGGATTACGCCTCGCGCGTTACCTGTTCCGAACCGTATGCCTGGGACCCCGACGGCGCGCTGACGGGGTCCTGGGGCATAGCCGATACGCTGCCGCCAGCCGACCTGCGGCTGGTCGCCTACGATTTCGGGATCAAGCGCAATATTCTGCGTCAGCTACGGCTGGCCGGTTTCGCGGTCGAGGTCGTGCCGGCGCGAACCTCGCCCGA
>SLMC01000256.1 GCA_007133745.1 Kiritimatiellia bacterium | reverse complement strand
TAAGGCGAAAGATTAGGGCTCAAGGCGCGAACCCCTTAATCTTTTACCCTAATCTTTCGCCTTAATCTTCTCTGCGAAGATGAAGTTCATCGGCTCCTTTTAAGGGCCTTCCTCATACCACCGGTTCCACCGGTGGTGCTGATTCTTCCCCAATCCTAGCGGAACTGTTCTCCGTAGGTTTCGACAACCGCAAGAAAAAGCTGCCTCCGGCAGGATTAGCGAGCGGGAAGAGTGCGATTAGGATCGGCGACGGTACCGTTGAAAGTAAAACGTGCGTTTGTGTTTTCGTGTATTCGTGCCTTCGTGGAGCGGCTCGGCTTCCCGAGCCGGAAAAACAAGAGGGAGGGGACGAAGCGCCGCCAGGGTAGGGTGGACTTTCAGTCCGCCCATCAAGAGACCGACTGAAAGTCGGTCCTACGGCCACGGCAAGCGCTCTTTCGTCCGGCGGCTGCCGGACTGCAAAGCCATGGTCTTCGCAAGATATTCCCGCCGCCTTCGCAAGGTCTGCTGTGCGACGTATCGTCAGATATCCCGTCCGGCAAATCGGGCCGTTTTCAGGAAAATGACTTGGCACATTATGCCGTCGCCGTCGTGTTCACCCATTGCTTGACAGCGTCCGACAGGGGGTCGACGGCGACGATGCGGCCGGGAATTTTGTCGGGGTCGCCCGGCAGCAGAACCTTGTCGCCGGGACGCAGGCCTTCGAGCGTGCGGGCTACCAGGCTTTGGCTGGAGACGATGTTCAGGGTTTCATCGCGATCCCATTCGCCCAGGATGGCGTATTCCAGCGTTCGGTTTCCGTCTGTTTCAACGGTCACGCAAGTTCCCATGCCGGCTCGTTCGCTTGGGAAATCCTCGAAGTTCGTTTCGCGAACAGCGGCCAGATCCTGTTCCATTTCCGCTTTGCGTTTCATCAGAAGGCCCTGTTGCTGTTTGGCGGATTCGTATTCGGCGTTTTCGCGCAAGTCGCCATAGCTGCGGGCCACGCCGATATCGCGGCTGTTGGCGGGAATGTCGGTTTCGATCAGGCGCTTGTATTGGCGGGCGCGTTCGCGGTAGGATCGGACGGAAGTGAAACGCGCGGTCGCGGCTGCGGGGGCGTCCGTTTCGTCCGGTTTTTTTTCTTCGGTCATGACGCGTTCCAGTTCGGGATCATGTCCGATCATCAGCGCCATGACTTCGCGCCGACTCGACAAATCCCATTCTGAAGCGTCGCGAACACGGGCCAGAATATCGGCGCGACCCTCGGGCGTCATGGCCGCCATCCTTTCGCCGAGCCAGTCCGTTTTTTCCATCAGTCCGCGAATCAGGTTTTGCGCTTTCAGTTCTTCGCCGGCGCAGCGGCGTTGCAGGCATGCGATGAGCAGCGCCAGAAAGTCCTGTGCCGACACAAGGTTCCAGTCGGCCAAAGCGCCGAAATGGCGGGCCATCCAGGCCAGGACGACCGGCGAAGGCGCGTTGCCCGCAATGATTTTGCGAAAGCGAGCGGCAAGCGCGTCGCGTTGGCCTTCTTCGAGCAGAAGCGCCATGATGCTGTTGACAGCTTGATTCGTGGTGTCGGGCAGTATGGCGGACAGCAGGTCGAGGCAGGCGGCGGAGTCGCGGGCGTAAAGGATTTTCAGGAACGCGCCCATGTCTCTTGCGGGCAGTCGAGCCAGGGCGGGCAGCATATAGTCCCGCGTGAAAAACTTGTTCAGCAGCCCGTTGCCGATCATTGCGGGATCCAGACTCAACCGTTCGGCCTGAACGGCGAACTGCGCCATCAGGTCGCGGCGGCGGCTTTCCGCGCCCGTCATGCCGAACGCCAGGCGATCGGCCAGGATGCGGCGTTCGTTTTCCGTCCAGTCGCGCCGGTCGCTTTCGTCGATCAGTTCCGTTAGCCGCCTGTGTATGCTGTCGATATCCGTGCAGGCTGCGAGGTCGGAAAACCAGGCGTCCTCGTAGCTCTTTTCCTTGTCCAGCAGAACAACGGGATCGGCACGGCGGGCAGGCATTTGCACGCGCTTGTCGGCTTTCAGTGTTTTACGCGCCTGATCCCAGAAGCGTTTCCAGTCGGACGGTTGCACGAGTCCGTCGCACAGCCGATCCTGAAGCGCCGGCACGTTCATGGGACCATAGCTGCGCACGGCTATTTTCACCAGCTCGTCCGGCCGGGTCTTGGCCAGCTCGGCCACCCCTTCCGGATCCGTGTGGCGTTTCGCCATCAGGTGATCGGGCCCGATGAGGTCCAGGGTTTCGGCCGCGTAGCCGAGCGCCATCTCGTGGCCGGTTCTGCGCTCGAAGTCGATCACGACTTTGTCGTAGAAGTCGTCCGTTCTTTGAACGACGCCGAACCCCCATGTGTTGTCGTGACACAGGGTTCCCGGCTGAAGCGCCATGAGCAGGTCAAGTCGGCGCAGGGCTTCGGCGAGCGGGATCGGTTTGTCGAAACCGGCGCTCCGAATCCAGGCGCCGCCCCACGTCTTGTCCAACGCCTGTTTCAGGAGTTTGGGGCAGGCTTGGCGGAGGGCGGGTGTTTCCCCTTCTTTGTCGCACCAGCGTTGCAGCAAGGCGAGCAATGCGGCGCCTTGCTTGGCTTCAGCCCATTTTTCGGCGAGCAGCTCCGCCCAGGCCCAGGCTCGTTCGGCGCCATGTTCCGCTTTCAAGACGAAAACCGCGTCGGCCAATGCGTCGACCGGCTGCGGGTCGGCTTCGAGATTTTCCAGGAACCATTCTTCGTTGACTGTGGCGTTCGTTGCGGCAGTGTCGTTCATGTTCGCAGTGGCATCCTTTATTCCATCATTCCATCGTTCCAATATTCCATCATCCAATATTCCATATCTTCCGTTTTTCCGCATCCCTACGGGATGGCGCCTATTTACGGTTGGTGTTTCGCCATCTTTCGTTTTGGAACAGAAGATAAACCTTGCCGATTGGCGCGATTTTTGCAACATGGAAATTATGAAACCGAAAGATTTTACTGTTGGACGAAACGAACGGGCCGCGTGCCTGCTCGATTTCATTGCGCAGCGCCTAGGCGTATCGCGCAATAAGGCCAAGGGCTTGCTGGATGCCCGCGCCGTGCTGGTCAATGGTCGGCGCGTATGGATGGCGCGGCATCGCTTGGGGCCGGGCGATGCGATCCGGGTGGTGGACACGCCCTCGGTTGCGGCCAACCGGCGTGACGGACTGACGACGCTTTTTCAGGACGAGGATTGCCTGGTGGTCGACAAGCCGCCGGGCCTGCTGACCAACGAGGGGCGCAGTGTCGAATCGCGGCTGAGAGTCATGACGGGGGAGGCCGGGATATGCGCGGCGCATCGGCTGGATCGCGATACGTCCGGCTGTTTGATTTTCGCCCGGCATGCCGACGCGCGCGCGGCGCTGATCGCTTCTTTTCGCGCGGGCCATGTCAAGAAGATGTATCATGCGTTGGCATGGGGAAAGCCGGACCGCGACGAGCGGACGCTGGTTTCTTCCATGGACGGGGTCGAGGCGGTGACCCATGTTCGGGTGCTGGACGCCAATCGCCATGCGTCCCACTGGCTGATTCGGATCGAAACCGGTCGTACACACCAGATTCGCAAGCATCTTCTGGGCTTGGGCTGTCCTGTTGTGGGCGATCGGCAGTACGGCTCGGGCGTAGCGACGTTGCCGGATTTCGAGGCGCCGCGGCAGATGCTGCACGCTTCGCGCGTGGAATTTCCGCATCCGCGCACTTCGGTTTTGGTGCGTGTCGAGGCCCCGTTGCCCGACGATTTCCGGCAGGCCATGAAGCGGTTGCGGCTGACATGAAAGCTCACACACTCCCAAACTCACATACCCACACACCTGGGTTGCCGGGTTGCGGGTGAAGTCTGTCTTACAGCATCTGCAGCGCCAGCAGGCTGTAGGCGGTGACGAGGACGGGATCGCTTTCCCAGTAGCGGCCGCTGTCGTTCTTCCAGTAGCCGTGGCCGGTTTTCGGATCGATAGTTTGGGTGGCCACCAGTTTTTTGGCCAGTTCTTCGCGCCAGTTGATGACGGTGTCTTTTTCGGCGCGCGGGATGGCGTCGGCGCCCATGGCGTCCAGGCATTTGGTTAGGACATTGTAGAAATAGAACAGACCTTCGGGGCCCATGCCGGGGTTTTCTTCCAGTGTCCAGTGTCGCGATGCCCAGTCGAAAGCGGAGCGCACCCGCACGTCGTCGCGATCGACATCGGCGTAGATCAGCGCCAGTATGCCGGCGTAGGTCATGCTGCCGTAGGAGCGGAAAAAGACCGTACCGGTTTCGTTGGTGACCGTACCCGCCTTGGATTCGCCGGGCTTGTAGATGAATCCGCCCTCCTGTTCCGCGCCGGCTTCAGCTACATTCTGAAGGCTCTCGACGAATTTCACGGTTTTGGACCAGTCGATGTCCACACGGGCTTCGCCGGCGGGTCTGGCTTCTTCGGCATCCGCCGTTTCGCGCATGGCGACCACCGCGTAGTAGGTGTTCAGCAGGTCGGCATAGGCTCGGTCCGTTTGACGGTCGTATCCGAAGCCGCCCTCGTAATGGTCGTCGCCGAAATGCTGGGCGCCGGCGATGAATTTGCGCGCGTTGAGCACGTAGGGGGTCAGCTCGGGGTTTTTCGCGGCATGCAGGGCGGTCATGCAGATGGCGGTATTGTAGTTGCTCAGTCCGCCGCCTCTGCGACCGTCCACGTGGCGGTATATGCCGCCGTCGTCCTGAGCGCAGGACAGCATGTAGGCGACGCCTTTGCGGACAATTTCGTCCTTTTGCGGGTGATCGCTTTCGATGAACGCGTGAGTGGCCAGACCGGTCAGGGCCGGGAAATTGGGGTTGGACCATGATCCGTTGTCCCGTTGCAGGGCGGCCAGCCAGTCCAGTCCGCGTTGAATGGCGGCGTGCACTTCGTTTTCGAGAGAAAGACCAAGCGCGCCTACGGGCCGGCCGGATACCAGCGCGTCGGCTTCGCCGGGCGCTGTTCGATCAGCGCGCGGGGCTGGATCGAGACGCGTATCGTCCACGACCGGAGCGGCGGGGAGGGCCCCGGGCGTTCGGTCCGGATCGCGGGTCGGGGCTGCGGATTCGCTTTCGGGCGTTCGGTTGCGCATGAGAACGAAACCAATGCCGCCCAGAACGATCAGAAGGGCTAAATTCATAACAATGCGGTTGATTTTCATGCGATGTCTCCCTTTCCTGTTTATTTCGTTTTTTTGCGATGAAGGGACGACCTCCGTGTCGTCCGTAGCCTTTTCCCAATAGACTTATCAACGTAGGGCCAGGAAGAAAAGTTCATTTTTCTGTCTTGTCCCCCAGCGAGAATCGCTACGAGACTAATGCTTGACAAAGACGGGCGTCAGGGGTATTCATGTAAACTAGTAGAAAACAGAGCGGCTTAATCCTAAAATAAGCGAGTTTTTCTGCTGCGAGCACGCAAGCGCCCCAGGCGCAGACGTTTGCGCACACTCGCGACGAAACCCCCGCTT
>SLMC01000209.1 GCA_007133745.1 Kiritimatiellia bacterium | reverse complement strand
GATTGGTATTCGCCTTTGCGCGTGTTCCAGTACATTACCGTGCGGACGGCGCTGGGGGCGGGCACGGCGTTTTTGCTCTGCGCGGTTTTGGCGCCGTGGGTGATTGAAAAGCTGAAGCGGCTAGGCGCGCGCCAGTACGAACGCAAAGACGAAGCGCCCGCCCTGCATGCCTTGCATGCCCTGCATGGGGTCAAGCAGGGTACGCCGACCATGGGCGGCGTGCTGATCGTGTTTTCCGTAGTCGTGTCGACCTTGATCTGGGCGCATTCGGCCAACAGATTCGTCTGGATTGCGCTGGCCACCTTGATTTGGATGGGGCTGGTCGGGCTCTGGGACGACGTTGCCAAAGTCCGCGGGAAAGGGACGCGGGGGTTGTCCGCGCGCGGCAAGTTTCTGTTGCAGGCGCTGTGGGGCGGGGGGGTCGCCGCGTTTCTTTTGAGCGATCCGGACATGGCTGAACGGATGCGGCATCTCATGGTTCCCTTTTTCAAGGATCCGGTGATTCGCGATTTGGGCCCGATTCTGGCGGCAGGCTTTGTAATGGCCATTCTGATTGGCGCGAGCAATGCGGTGAACCTGACCGACGGGCTGGACGGCTTGGCCGTAGGCTGCAGCAGCACGGTGGCCGCAACCTATCTGGTTATGGCCTACTTGGCAGGCCATGCGGTTTTCGCGCAACATTTGATTATTCCCTATGTGCCGGGCAGCGGCGAACTGGCCGTGTTTTGCGGCTGCATGCTGGGCGCGTGTTTCGGGTTCCTCTGGCACAACTGTCATCCCGCCCGCGTGTTCATGGGCGATACGGGCAGCCTGGCCCTGGGCGGAGCAATCGGCATTGTGGCCATTCTGATCAAACAGGAACTGGTTCTGATCGTCGTAGGCGGCGTGTTCGTGATGGAAGCGTTCAGCGTGATTGTGCAAGTGCTGTCCTTCAAGACGCGCGGCAAGCGCGTGTTTGCCATGGCGCCGCTGCATCATCATTTCGAGATGAAGCAATGGAGCGAAACGCAGGTGACCGTTCGATTCTGGATCCTGTCCATTATTTTCGCGCTGCTGGGCATCTTGACGCTCAAGCTTCGGTGACGAGGAGGGGGGAAGGTTTCGGGTTTCAGGTGTCAGGTTGTAACATCCTGTACCTCGACATTGGCAAACGCAGGGTTTTGCTCAGCCATTAAGGTCAACGAGGTCAATATGGTCAAAGGTCCACGATGGCAAGACGATGGAACAGACAGGATAGGCTCGGCTTCATTGCGAAAAAAAGCATGACGTCCGCATTGGTTCTCGGGCTGGGCCGCAGCGGCATGGCCGCCGCCGAGCTTTTGCTGGACGAGGGCGTTCGTGTCGTGGCGCTGGACGGCGCGCGTTCTGAGGCTGTGGCTTGCCGGGCTCGCGTCTTGCGGCGCAAAGGCGCGCGCGTGCTGACGGGGAAACGGGCGTTGGCGGCGGCTTGGCCGGGACGCGGGCGCCGTGCGGCAAGACCATTGGGCCGGGCGCCGTTCGACGTGTGCGTGGTCAGTCCCGGCATCGCGGCCGATCATCCGTGGCTGCGCGTTGTCGAACAGGCCGGGATTCCGGTTGTCTCCGAGCTGGAGCTGGGGGGTGCGCGGTGTCGTTGGCCGATCATAGCCGTGACCGGGTCCAACGGCAAGAGCACGGCGGCCAAGCTGTGCGCCGAAGCGTTGACGCTGGCGGGGCAACGCGTGACGATCGCGGGCAATTACGGGACGCCTTTGTGCGAGGCCGTCCGCGAAGGCTCGGACCTCGACCGAATCGTGGTGGAGGTCAGTTCGTTTCAGCTCGAGCACGTGAACCGATTCAGGCCGGCGATCGGCGTTTTGCTCAATATTCAGCCCAATCATTTGGACAGGCACGGGACCATGGAAAATTATATTCAGTTGAAAACGCGGCTGTTCGCCCGCATGGGCCCGGGCGATACGGCTATTGTGCCCGAACAGCGCATGGAGGACATCCGACACCGGGTCTGCCGACGGAACGCGAACGCCGTCGGCATGCGCTGGGTCGGGTTCGGAACAGGCCGCGACACCGTCTGCCGCATAGGCCGCGACGGCGCGGTCCGTGTCGGCGGACGGCGCGTGGCGCTGAAGGGGACGGCGTTCGACAATCCGGCGATGGCGGAAACGGCAGCGGGTGTCGCGGCGGTTTTGGATGCGTGCGGGGCGGATGTCCGGCATGTGGGCGCGGCGGCCCGGACGTTCGAGCCGTTGCCGCACAGGTACCAAACGGTGCGGACTTTGGGCGGCGTCCGGTTCGTGGACGATTCCAAGGCCACGACGCTTTCGGCGATGCAAGCGGCATTGCGGCGGACGGACGGGCCGGTGCGTCTGATCGCCGGCGGACGGCTCAAGGAAAAAAACGTGGACTTTGTCAAGGAAACGCTTGCCATGCGAGCGAGAAAGGTCTATGGTATTGGCGAAAATGGTCGAGACTTGACGCATGCGTGGCGGGATGTTGTCGCGTGCCGCTATTGCGGCGACTTGAAACGCGCCGTGGCCGCAGTTTGGCGCGACGCGCAGCCGGGCGAGACGGCGCTGTTTTCGCCGGGCTGCGCGAGTTTCGACCAGTTCAAGGATTTTGCCGAGCGCGGCCGCGCTTTTGTCGCGGCCGTCGAGATGTTGGCGAACAAACAATAAAGGAGACAGACGTATGAACATGAAAGCGTGTTGGCTGGTGGGTGTGGTTGTGTTGGCGCATGGGTTGGTGTTTGGCGTGGTGGCGTTGCTGCAGGGCTGCGGCACGGTGCAAACGGGGCCGGCCAAGTCGCCCGAGCCTCCGATCATGCCCGGACGCCCGGTCGAGCAGAGACCGGCGCCTGCCGTGGTTTCGCCCCCCGTCCAGGCGCCTGTCACGCCCGAGCCGGTTCGGGCGGTGGAGACGACGTCCTACACCGTGGTCAAGGGCGATACGCTCTCTCAGATCGCGCGTCGCTTCAATGTGAGCATGGCGGAAATCATGGCTTTGAGCGGGTTGCGCGATGCCGATACGATTTACGAGGGACAGAAGCTCTTGCTGCCCGGCACGATCAATGTCACGCAACCCCCCCCCGCGCCGGCCGCTACGCCGAGCGTACCGCTTGGCGACGGCGCGTCCGTTCACGTGGTTCGCAGCGGCGAGACGCTCTCGCATATCGCCGTGCAATACGGGGTCTCCGTCGCCGCGATTCAGCGTGTCAATCAATTGAAAGGCGATCGCATCTTGGCCGGCCAGCGCCTGGCGATTCCCGATGCGCCGACGGCGCCGCGCACGCCGCGCGAGACTCCGGCTCGGCCGACGACCGTTCACGAGCCGACCGTTCAGCCTGAGCCGCAGTTCAAGACGCTTTCGGTTCCGGACCCTCAGCCACGGGAAACCGAACCGATAGCCGCATCCTATCAGGACTACTCGGTTGAGATCGGCGATACCTTGCGCAGCATTGCCATGAATCATGCGGTCAGCGTTTCGGAGCTCAGAAAGCTCAATCGCTTGTCGGAAACCGCGGAAGTTGTTCCGGGCCAGAAGCTGAAGATTCCTCGGTTCGAGTAACATGCGCCATTACGCCACTGTTCTGATTGGCGTCGTTCTGGTCTTGCTGTGTATCGGGCTGGTGGTTCTGGCCAGTACCGGCAGCGTTCGAGGCGATGCCGCGTTCGGCGATCCGTACTATTTCATCAAACGTCAAATGATCTGGGCGGCCGTTGCCCTGGCCGCGGGGTTCGGTCTGGCGCGCTTCGATTATCGCCACTGGCAAAAATTGGCGATTCCCGTGTATGTTGCCGGAATCGCGTTGCTGGCCTTGACCATGGCCGTCGGTGTGACGGTCAAGGGCAGTACGCGTTGGCTGAGTCTGGGGCCGCTGAGCGTACAGCCGTCCGAATTGGCCAAGTTCTCGACGGTGGTCGCGTTGTGCGCCTGGCTGGCGCATTGCGGACGGCGGGTCAAGCGGTTCAAGGAAGGCATGATTCTGCCGGGGCTCCTGCTGGCTGTGCCGATGGGCTTTGTTTTTCTCGAACCCGATTTCGGGACCACCTTCCTTATGGGACTGGTCGGGGGGACGCTGCTGTGGGCGGGCGGCACGCGCTTGAGTTATTTGACGGTTGCCGGATTCTCCGGTCTGTGCGCATTCATTCTGGCCGTATCGCGCGACCCGGTGCGCATGGGCCGGGTTATGGCTTTTCTTGACCCTGAAAAACATCGCGACGTTTCCTATCACCTGATGCAGTCCGAGATCGCGTTCGTCAATGGCGGCTTGTTCGGGGTGGGCCTGGGCAACAGCATGCAGAAACAGTACTATCTGCCCGAAGCTCATACGGATTTCATTTTCGCCATTGTCGGGGAGGAGATGGGTTTTGTCTTTACGTTTCTGGTCGTCGCCCTGTTCGCTACGATTCTTTTATGCGGGCTGATGATCAGCTTTCGGGCGGCCGACCCGTTCGGGAAATTGCTGGCGTTCGGGTTGACCATGACGATCACGCTGCAGGCGCTGATCAATATCGGCGTGGTGACCGGGTGTCTGCCCACGAAAGGGATCGCACTGCCGTTCATGAGCTACGGCGGAACCAGTTTGGCGATGTCCGTCGCCATGGTGGCGGTTCTAGTCAACATTGCCCGTCACGACGATGCCGCCTATCGCGACCGACGCGCGCGCGCGGTCAAGAACCGGCTGCATCGGTTCTGAGGCGACGGAAAGCGCTGTCATTCTATGGAAAAATGGAATGGCGGAAGGTTGGAATCATGATAGGTGGCCAAAACGGATGTGTCGCACACGGGAGAAGATGCAATGCAAGATGGGCGTAATGCCTGACGCTAAAAAGGCCGCGAACTGATTTTCAATGGCTGCTATCGTTCCAACATTCCAACATTCCAATATTCCAGTATTCCGCATCCCTGCGGGAGGGTGCGGAACGGGAAAGTCTGATGCGCAAAATTCTGATACGCTTGAACAATGCCTGGGCGCGACTCCGGTTGACGGGCATCGCGCCCGAAAACCTGCTTGTGCTCGCGCCGCATTGCCTGCAGCGCAGCGACTGCGAGCGCAACATTCTTTCCGATCCCGACCGCTGCGCGCGGTGCGGCCAGTGCGACGTGGCCGGACTGCTTCGGTTGCGCGACGCCTTGGGCATGCCGTTCCGCATCGTGGCCGGCGGCCGCGAGGCCGTAGCCGCCGTCAAAAGACCGGACATTCACGGGGTGATCGCCATCGCCTGCGGCAAGGAATTGACCGCCGGCATCCTTGCCTCGTTTCCGAAACCGGTGCTCGCCATCTTCAACCAGTGTCCGCACGGTCCGTGCCGCGACACATGTGTTTCCCTCGACGAAGTCGAAACCGCCTTGAAGCGGCTGTTGGCCCGATAAGCCCGCTACAGGACGATCCTTTTTGATCGTCACCCTTTCTCGTCGCCGCTATCGTCCACCGAATCTTCTTGTTTTATTCGACAGAACGGCGTGGTCAAGGCGCTAAAGCCTTATTAATGGCAACCCCAAAGGGGTTACGCAACAAAGCCTGGGGCAGCGCCCCG
>SLMC01000317.1 GCA_007133745.1 Kiritimatiellia bacterium | reverse complement strand
GGTTGCCCTGCGTCTTGGCACGGAGCATGTCCAGCAAATCGATGGTCGATTGCGCGCCTTCCAGGCTAACAGCCGATTTTCCCGAACTCGGATCAACCAGCTTGCCGAGCTGCTGCATAGCCGACGAGCCCAGCATCATGATCAGGCCCGCAAACAAGGCCTTGCTCGCATCCTGTTCCGAACCTTTCGAAGTATCTTCCGGCATATTCATTCTCCATAGTTTGTACGCTGTCGCGGCCAGCGCCTATTCCGTCATATTCCCAGCGGCTTCCTTGACCAGAGCGGCGAGACGCGGACGCAGCAGCCTGGCGAGCGTCTCGGCAATGGCGTCGCGCGTGAAGTCGTGCTGCACCTTGGAGTCCTTGACGGACAGACGGAAGCCCGACACGACCGATGCGTCGGGCTTGACCTCCATGCCCTGCTTGAGCTTGCCGGCGAATTTTTCGGCAAACCAGGCTTCGACATCCTTGACGCGGTCTTCGCCCACCAGCACGGCCAGATCGACGGAGCCTTCGGCGCTTTTGAAGTAACCGTTCACCGCCTCGATCAGCACCGGCTTGAGCCCGTCGCCCGACAACGCATCCGTCACGTCGCTCCGCACGGCGGCGGTCATCAACCCGTCCAGCGCCTGACCCACGGACAGCAGCAGATCGCGCGCCGCCTGCCGCAAAGCCTGCTCGCCTCGCTCGCGGAACGATTCCGCATCCTGCTCGGCTTGCTTGCGCTTGGCCTCGGCGGCTTCCTCGGCCTTCTTCACAATGGCGGCCGCCTTCACCTCGGCAGCCTTGACAATGCCCTTGGCCTGCTCCTCGGCCTTGTCCACGCCATCCTTCTGAATGCGATCGATCAAACCTTGCAGTTCTTCAGCCATAACCGGCCCTTTCGCGGTTTGTGTTTACGGTCGTCCAACAGAACAATGGAATGATGGAAGATTGGAATAATGATAGAAGGCCAAAACACACGTCTCGCACCGGGAAAAGATGCGGCGCAAGATTGGCGCAAAGCCTAACGCTCAATAGGCAACAGTCTGATTTGCCATGGCATCCATCATTCCAACAATCCAGTATTCCAAGATTCCGTATTCTCCTGCCGGGCTACGCGCCCGCCATCTTTTCCAGCCGCTCGAAACGGGACTTGACCGTCTTGTCGGCGTGTTCCATCAGACGCTTGGCCGTTTCAGGGTCCGACTTGAGCAGCATCTTGAACCGGTTTTCTTTCAACGCATGCTCGCTGAAGGACATGGTCGGCGTCTTGCTGTCGAGCGTCAGCGGATTCTTGCCCTGCTCGGCCAGCGCCGGATTGAAGCGATACAGCGGGAAATGGCCCGAAAGCACCGCTTCCTTCTGGTTCACCAGTCCGTTGGTCATGTCGATGCCGTGCGCGATGCAATGCGAGTAGGCAATGAT
Organism: Kiritimatiellia bacterium; assembly: GCA_007133745.1. Lineage (GTDB taxonomy): Bacteria > Verrucomicrobiota > Kiritimatiellia > UBA8416 > SLMC01 > SLMC01. The sequence goes on along the minus strand of SLMC01000317.1, from coordinate 17,519 downwards.
CAGGGACGGCCCGTCGTAGGCTTCGGCCTCGACGAAGGCTTTGACCACCTGGTTCGGATTGGCGCCCATGGACACGGTCGCCACATAGACGGTGCCGTAGGTCATGGCCATCAGCCCCATCTCCTTCTTCATGGTCGGCTTGCCGCCGGCGGCAAACTTGGCCACAGCCCCCATCGGCGTGGATTTGGACGCCTGCCCGCCCGTGTTGGAATACACTTCCGTATCCATCACCAAAACGTTGATGTTGCGACCGGACGCCAGCACGTGGTCGAGCCCGCCGTACCCGATATCGTAGGCCCAGCCGTCGCCGCCCAGCGCCCAGACCGATTTCTTGACCAGATAATCGGACACCGACACCAATTGCCGGCAGTCGGCACAGTCGCATTTTTCGAGTCGCGCCTTCAACTCGGCCACGCGTCCGCGCTGTTCCTCGATGGCGTGCTGCGAGGACTGATCGGCATCGAGCACGGCCTGCATCAGATCCTTGGGCAGATCCTTGCAGTCCGTATCGCCCGCGATCATGCGGTTCAGCAGCTCGCGACCGTAGGCATTGAACTTGTCCACCGCCAGCCGCATGCCGAACCCGAACTCCGCATTGTCCTCGAACAGAGAGTTGGACCAGACCGGGCCGCGTCCGTCGCCCCGTGTGCAATAGGGCGTGGTCGGCAGATTGCCGCCGTAGATCGACGAGCAGCCCGTGGCGTTGGCGATCATGGCTCGGTCGCCGAAAAGCTGGGAAAGCAGCTTCACGTACGCCGTTTCGCCGCACCCGGCGCACGCGCCCGAAAACTCGAACAGCGGCGGCGAGAACTGACTGCCCTTTATGCTGTTCTTGTTGACCTTGTCCGACGGCAAATCGGGAAGGGCCAGGAAGAAGGCGAAGTTGGCCGCCTCCTGTTCGCGCAACGGAATCTGCGGCGCCATCATAATGGCGCGCTTGCCGGTTTCCTGCTTGGTCTCCTTGTCCTTCTCGCGGCCCGGACAGTTCTGAACGCACGCGCCGCACCCCGTGCAGTCTTCCGGCGCGACTTGCACCGTGAACTTCAGTCCGGCGAAATCCTTGCCCTTGGCGTCCGTAGCCTTGAACGTCTCCGGTGCGCCTTCCAGAACCTTCGGGTCGTAGGCCTTGACCCGAATGGCGGCATGCGGGCAAACCAGCGAGCACTGACCGCACTGAATGCACAGGTCCGAGTTCCATTCGGGAATGTGCACGGCGATGTTGCGCTTCTCGTAGCGGGTCGTGCCTGTCGGCCAGGTGCCGTCGTCCGGCATGGCGCTGACCGGCAGCGAGTCGCCTTCCTGCCGCATCATGACTGCCGTGACATTCTTGACGAAATCCGGCGCGTCGGCCGGTACGGTCGGCGGCATGGCGATAGCGGACGTCGCCTCGGCCGGCACGGTCACTTCGTACAGCGCGGCAAGCGATTCGTCCACGGCCTTGAAGTTCATCTGGACCACGTCATCGCCTTTCTTGCCGTAGGTCTTCTTGATGGCGTTCTTGAGCGCGTCGATGGCTTTGTCCTTGGGCAATACGCCCGAGATGGAGAAGAAGCAGGTCTGCATGATCGTGTTGATGCGCGCGCCCAGCCCCAGCTTTTCGGCCAGCGCGATGGCGTCGATCACGTAGAACTTGATCTTCTTGGCCAGAATCTGCTTCTGCACAGCCTGCGGCAGCCGATCCCAGATTTCGTCCTTGCCGAACGGCGAGGCCAGCAGAAAAACCGCCCCCTCCTTGGCGTGCGCGAGCATGTCGTACTTCTCGAGGAACGAGAAGTTGTGACAGGCCACGAAGTCGACCTTCGAGCACAGGTACGGACTGCGTATCTGCTTGGGCCCGAAACGCAGATGCGAGACCGTCATGGCGCCGGCCTTCTTGGAGTCGTACACGAAATAGCCTTGCGCATAGTTGTCCGTGTCGTCGCCAATGATCTTGATGGAGTTCTTGTTCGCGCCCACCGTGCCGTCGGCGCCGAGTCCGTAGAACATGCACTCGATGCAGCCGGGATTGTCCACGTGCCAGGACGCGTCCACGGGTAGACTGGTCTGTGTGACGTCGTCCTGAATGCCCACGGTAAAGTGGTTCTTGGGGGGGGCGACGGACAGGTTGTCGAACACTGCCTTGACCATGGCCGGCGTAAAATCCTTGGAGCCGAGTCCGTAGCGGCCGCCGACGATTTTGGGATAATGCGAGCCGGCAAACCACTTGTTTTCCATGGCTTCGCCGATCGCGGTGCGCACGTCTGCGTACAAAGGCTCGCCAATCGCGCCCGGTTCCTTGGTGCGATCGAGCACGGCGATGGACTGAACCGAGGCGGGCAACGCTTCGACAAAAGCCTTGGCGTCGAACGGACGATAGAGCCGAACCTTGAGCACGCCGACCTTCTCGCCCTGACTGCACAGATATTCCACCGTCTCGTGCGCGGTTTCCGCGCCCGATCCCATCAGCACGACCACCTTCTCGGCATCGGAAGCGCCGACATAGTCGAACAGCTTGTAGGCCCGACCGGTCAGCTTGGCAAACTTGTCCATAACCCCCTGAATGATGCCCGGCGCGGCCAGATAGTATTTGTTGACCGTCTCGCGGCCCTGGAAATAGACGTCGGGGTTCTGAGCGGTTCCGCGAATTTTGGGCCGATCCGGACACAGGCCGCGCAGCCGATGCTGCAACGCCCGCTCGTCGTCGATCATGGCCCGCATGATCTCCGGCGTGACCATATCCACCTTCTGCACTTCGTGCGAGCTGCGGAAGCCGTCGAAGAAATGCACGAACGGAAGGCGCGTTTCCAGCGTGGCGGCATGGGCGATCAGCGCCATATCGCCGATTTCCTGGATGGACGCCGAGGCCAGCAACGCGAAACCCGTGTTGCGCACCGACATGACATCGGAATGATCGCCGAAAATGGACAGGCCCTGGCAGGCCAGGGACCGGGCGGACACATGAAACACCACCGAAGTAAGCTCGCCCGCGATCTTGTGCATGTTCGGGATCATGAGCAGCAGCCCTTGCGAGGCGGTAAACGTCGAACTCAGCGCGCCCGAGGTCAAGGCCCCGTGCACCGCGCCGGCCGCGCCGCCTTCCGACTGCAACTCCACGATATCGGGCACCGTGCCCCAAATGTTCTTCATGCCGGCGGCGCTGAATTCATCCGCCGACTCGCCCATCCCCGAGGACGGCGTAATCGGATAGATCGCGCACACCTCGCTCATGGCGTGCGCCACTGTCGCCGCCGCCGTATTGCCGTCCACCGTAACCATGTTCTTCGTTGCCATAATAGTGCACTCCTGTTGTATTGATTCGGAAAAATCACCCTTGCACGGCTTGGCGCACGTCGTCCAGCTTCCCGGAGCTGCCGAGCACCTCGTTCTTGTGCATGATGTACTTCGCGTACTCGTCCATGAATATCTTGCCGGCCGGACGCAGATCGAAGACATCGGGTTTCGCGAGGAAAAGCTCGCGGTGGACCCGGCACCAAACCAAACGGCCGTCGGTGTCGATGTTGACCTTGGTCACGCCCATCTTGGATGCCTTGCTGATCTGGTCCTCGTCCACGCCCTTGGCCCCCTTCAGGTCGCCGCCGGCCGCGTTGATGCGCTCCACTTCGTCCTGCGGCACCGAGCTGGACCCGTGCATGACCAGCGGGAAGCCCGGCAGCAGCTTGACAATCTCTTCGATCACATTGAAATGCAGGCCTTGCGATCCCGTGAACTTGTAGGCGCCATGGCTCGTGCCGATCGCGCAAGCCAGACTATCGCAACCGCTGCGCTCGACGAATTCCTGCACCTGTTTCGGGTCCGTCAGCTTGGCGTCGGCCTCGTCCACCGACACATGCTCCTCGACCCCGCCCAATTTGCCCAGCTCGGCTTCGACGGAAACGTTCTTCTTGTGGGCGGCATCCACAACGCGCTTGGTAATGGCGATGTTCTCGTCGAACTCCTCGCCGCTGGCATCGATCATGACCGAGCTATAGAAGCCGCTTTCGATGCAATCCATGCAGGCGGCCTCGTCGCCGTGATCCAGATGCACGGCGAAAACGGCGTCGGGGAAAATCTCGTCGGCAGCCCGAATCATGGCTTCCAGCAGCCGCTTGTCCGTATAGGACCGCGCGCCCTTGGACAATTGAACGATAAACGGCGCCTTGCTGTCCATATTCCCGCGGAACAGACCCATGATCTGCTCGGCATTGTTGATGTTGTAGGCGCCGACGGCGTAATTTTTATAGGCATGCTTGAACAGGGCATCGGTCGATACGATCATAAGGAACTCCTTGTTTGGTTGTATGGCTTCGTGATGTTTTGGACCGCCCCGCACGCGGCAACAGACAGCGGCAGGGACGGATTCCTGAAAAAAGAGCGGCCACCCTAGCGCAGGCCGCAGAGAAAGTCAAACCGGAAATGAAAGAAACAAAACTGACCATGAAGACCGCCGCGCGGCAAAGCCGCAACCCAAAAACAGTCCATCCCAATGCTGGAGGGACAACCTCCCTGTCGTCTGCTGACCGTGAGCGGTCAAAATGGAACGGCTTTTCCATTGACGCGTATTCTGCGCCGTTGTATCTTTTACTTAGATTGTTTCGTCATGTAATGCGGCGCTTCTGCGTCGCATCATTTGGATTTGAAGTTTGAAATCTAAAATTTGGAATGCGAGCGCAGCCCGCGTGAGGTAAAGGCAGCCGTGACAAAGGACCCACGCGTTGGACGATCCTCGATCCGCACGCGAACGAAAGGCCATGATGACAGCGCCAAGCGAGACGGTCCCTCTTTCCCCTCAAGCCCTTGAACGGCGCAGGCGAATGGTTGCCCATGTCGCGAACAGCCATCAGGAAGCCACCGATTGGGATTTGCGTTTTTGGCAAAGCCGAACGCCGCAGGAACGGCTCTCCGCCCTGACGGCCTTGCGCAACGATCTCAAGGCGATTCACGCCGGCAAGACGGATTTCGATTGGGAGGACGACTGATGGACAGTATCGCGGATTTCCAGGATATGCTTTCGGCCTTGCATCGCCAGAATGCCCGCTACCTGATTGTGGGCGGCATGGCCTTCGTTTACCATGCCAAGCCGCGTTTCACCAAAGACATGGACATCTGGATCGATCCCGCCGCCGACAACATCGCACGAGCGAACAACGCGCTTGCAGAATTCGGATGCCCCTATCTTCTTGATCCGGGCAAGACCGAACAAATACTGCAAATTGGCCTTCCGCCAAACCGCATTGACATCCTGCAATCTGTTGGCCACCTCGATTTCGAGACGGCGTGGAACAAACGGGATATCGGTCGGTACGGAAGCGTCGAAACCAACTGGATTGACCTGGAGAGTTTGCTCGCCGTGAAGGAACAGATCCCTGACGCACGCCATCAGGCCGATGCGGAGTGCCTGCGTCAAGTGCGCGCATTACGGCAGGAATCATAGCGCCGGACGGGAAAGTCACCCTCGCCGCACCGAATCGCAGTCCCCGCAAGAAAGGCCGACGCGGACATCGGCGTTCACGGGGCTTGCCTTACGACTCGTCGGAAAGCCGGGCGCCTTCCATAAGCAGGCCCATCAGCGACCCTTGAACGGTCCGCTCCGGGAATTCCGTTCGGGGCCGGGTCGTGAAGTCGCCATCCTTCCATTGCATGATGTCGTAAAAGGCCGCTTCGCCCTTTTTGTCGCCCGCCTCGGCGTGAACGACATTGCCCTCGGAAACGTGCACGCAGCCCTTGACGCCTTCCCTGACCAGAAGAATCTCCATGCTTTTGCCGCCGGCGCAAAGAATCTGAATCATGTCCGTGAAACTCATGTCGGCCAGCGATCCTTTGACGCCCGCTTCGGCAACCGGGACGGCTGGCGGCTTGATCATTCGATGCAGTCTGATAAAAAGCCGTTCCAAATCCACCGGTTTCGGGAAACAGTCCTCGACCCCGGCGCGAAAGCATTCGGTGGCAAGCTGATCGTCCGGCTTCGGAATAAGCGCGATCAGAGGCATTGCCGACGTCGCCTCGTCCCGTTTCATTTTTTGACAGAACCGCAGGCCGCTCTGTCGCGGCAAATCCATGGACACCAAAACGGCATCGGGCTGTTCGGTCCAAACGCGTTCTTCGGCTGAAGCGCTGTCGGGAACCACATCCACCTCGTAGCCGTCGTCGGCCAGAGGCGGCGCCAGCGACGCGCCAGCGGCCTCGACAGGATCGACGATCAGAATGCGCCCGCTGGCCTTGCCCATTTCGGAAAGAAACTCTTCGTCCATCAGGATCTGCAAAAACGTCTCCATGAACGCGTCCTGCTCGGGATCGGGCGCCTCGTGCGCGCGCAAATGGTCGCGAACCCGGTTGATGTCGCGTGCCGCATCCGGATCGCTCGCCTTGAAATCCTGGTAGCGTCGAACTAGACCGAGAATTTTGGATTCCGGCAACAACGCGGCATGCGCATCGCCGTCCGCTTGCAGAATAGCGTCCAGATTATAGGGGGTCACGAGCTGTTTAACCACCTCGCCGGGAGCGTCCAGAACGGACAGCCAGGCGGCCATGGCAATGGCATCGCAGGAGTCGGGCGCAAGGTTCGAGCGCACGGCCAGCAGTCGGCAATAACGGACACGGGTTTTGGCTTGAAGGATTTTGACGGAATCGCCGCCCAGCCGGGTTTGCGCCAGCAAGGCAACGGAATTGAGCAGCGACCGGCTCATATCCGTAACATCGACATCGCGTGTCGCGGCCGGCTTGTCCGCCGCCGTATCGGTCTGCGGCGCAGCGCCGGCCGACGACAACGGGCGCGGCTCGGCAGCGCTTCGGGCGGGCGCGGCAGCGGGATGATAGCGGGAAAGCGGGCGCGGCGCGGCGGCTGCGGACGAAGCCGACGCCTTCGCATCGGGCTTGGACGCGTCCGCCGTCTTGGAAAGAGACGCGGCGTCCGAAGGAACGGCGGCGGATGACGGAGCGTCCCGATGCAAACCGCTCAGCTTGAGCTTCTTTTTGCCGGCGGACGGGGCGACGACCGGCGGCTTGCCGTCGGCAGCCCTCATTCGCTCCACGGCGGTCCCGTAATGCTTTTCCAGCGCCTCGTCCAGCTCCGGCCGCGACACGATCACGAACCCCAGCGCGACCGGTTGCAAAAGAAACCGGAACGCCTTCTCGATTTTAACCATCTGATCGGGATCGTGAACCGCCAACGTGAAAATGTTCTCCTTGCGCTCGCAATGAACGGGAAACGCCTTCCATTGGACAACGCACGGAGCCGACAGCATGGTTTGGGCCTCGGGCGACAGCGGACGGTTCTGAAGGCTGACGTAGGGCAGCCCGTATATCTCGGACAGACACTTGCCCAGCTTTCGGCTGCCGACAATGTTCAGAGCCAACAACGCCTCGCTCAACGATAGGCCGTGATCGAACGCGTGCTTCTGCGCCCGTTCAAGCTGTTCTTTTTCAACAGCTCCGGAACCCACCAGATGCTGCTTGAACTTGGCCAAATCGAGCATGAATCGCCTCCTATCCGCGCCCGACATAGGCGCGATGACTCAGCAGCCAGGCCAGTTCTTCGGCCGTTTTCCGAACCAGCACAAGCTGGCTGCGCGTCAAGGTGTTGCGCTTGTGCATTACCGTCAGGCAGATGTCCCCCGACACGGCAACCGTGAACATGCGGTTCTTTAAACAGATAGACACGGATTCGACCGCGCCCATCTCAAGCAGCCCGACGTTCTCCCCGATTTGCCGTGCAAGACGAGGCATGACCGCGCCAAGTTTCTCCGCATATTCGGATGCGCCATGTTCCGCCAGAACCAAGCCCTCGGCATTGGATACGACGCAACCCGAAAAGCCCGGACGCGATGCCAACCGCTGCGCAATGGCCGACAAACGCCCGATCGATTCGGGCGGCATGTTCAGCAAGCCGGCCAGTTTGAGACGACGATGACGATGCGACATGCTGTAAGGCATGCCCGTCATTTTCCTGAACGTCTTGCGGCCGACACGGGGAATCTTGCCCAGTTCAAAGATGCTTTTGAATTCGCCATTCTCTCGCCGATATTGCAAAACGGTCTCCGCGACAAGATCCGTAACCCCGTCCAAAGTCATCAATTGTTCGACGGTTGCCGTGTTTAGATTGACACCGCCAAAGTCGTCTGGCTCGTCGCATGCGAGCGGCTCGGGCTCCGGCGCTTCCGGCGACGCTTCTTCGGGCGTTTCCGGCTCGGACGGGGACTCTTGCAGCGCTTCCGCAGCGGTTTTCGGCCTGGCAAAAACAGACCGAATGGAATCGTAAACCGTGGCGGGTGGCGCGGCCGGTTTCGATTCGAAAGGCGGCTCGGCCGCAGACTCAGGTTCCCGATCGGATTCCGCAGGTTCGGAAATCGCCGACTCGGAAACCAAGGCGTCTTCCTGCGGCTCCTCCGGCTGTAGCGGAGAAGGCGTCACGGCTTCCGCGGACGGCTCGGGCGGCGGCTCGGCAGCAGCGACAGGTTCGGACTCGGCAACCGCCTCCTCGACGGGTTCCGGCTCCGCTGGCGGCTCGGGAAGCGATGTCGCTTCAGGCGCGAGGGACGGTTCGGAAACAGATTCCGGTTCCCGCTCGGGTTGCGCGGGTTCCGCCTCTTCGACAGGCGGCTCGGGCGGCGGCGATGGCGCGATCTCTTCTGCCGGGGGAACGGGAACGGCCGGAGCGGATTCCGGCTTCGGCTCGGATTTCGGACCAAAAGGGTCGGGAATGTTCATGGCCTGGTGCCGAGTGGTTTTGGGCGCCATTTTCCCTTTCAGCACATCGGGATCAATGGCCTTGACCACCGCCTGCAACGGAAGCCGAATCATGGTGTGTTCGTCTTCAAGCGCCTGAGGGCGGATGAATTGCGCCGGCAAGGCGATAGCCAGCGCGGAAACAGGGACCTCCACCTTGCCCTTGGACAACTGGAAAAACAGATTGTCGATCTTAATCGTCGCCTTGCCTTCGGGAACAGCCGAAGGATCGTCCATGGAAATATAGTCTTCCGGGAAAAGGTCGATCAGGTCGCGAACGGGAAGCGCAACGGTTTCTTCTTCTCCATGAAGCATCGCCTCGATATCCCGGAACGCCGAAAGGACTTTCATGAAATCGTTCGAATCATCTTTGTCGTTCATAGGTCTCTCCCTTTTATGCCGTCACAGCCATCCAATGACGTATGGAATTTGGGAATAGCGAAGGATTGGAATGTTGCACGCCCTCGACAGCCAGTGGTCGGTTCTTTGTCTTCCGCCTGCCTTTCGCACCGTGCGATGCTGGATTTCCGAGAGAGGCCATTTCCCGTTCCGTCATTATTCCAACGTTCCATCATTCCATGCAAAACCGACATGCTAGCCTGTTTTTCTCGAAACACAAGCTCTTCTTTCATTATTTGCGGGCGGCGGCCTGCTTTTTTCGGATGGCCTCGCGGGCCTTTTGCTTGCGAGCCGCGTCTTCTTCGCGGCGCTGACGCTGTTTTTCGGCGGCAAGCCGGGCAATGGCCGCGCGCCGCTCTTCGGGATCGGCATCCTTAAGCGTTCGCATCGCGTCGATCGCATCGTGCGGACGAGGCGAATCGTCGACCGGCGCCCCGGGCTGCGGCGCCTCCGTTTTTTGCGGCGATGTTCCGGGTTTGAAAACAATTTCACGCGTCTCGTGCAACGAAGGAGGCGCCGCGACAGGCCGAGCCGACGGCGGCGCCGAAACGGCTGACGGCTCCGGCATTTTCGTCCGTCTTTCCGGCGCGATTTGGGTGGCCAACTTCTTTTTGTTTCGCAGTTTTTCGCGAATTTCGGCGGCTTCGGCTTCACGTTCGGCCTCGCGCAGCCTGCGCCGTTCTTCGGCGGCGCGGGCCAGTTCCAGCTTGCGCCGATGCAAGCGTTTGTCGCGTTCCTGGCGTTCCTGTTCCGCCTTCCAGCGCAGAACTTCCGCTCTCTTGCGAGCGGCCTCCGCTCTTTCTTCGAGAGCCTGTCTCAGACGTTCGGCATGCGCTTCCTGTATTCTCTGCCGTTCTTCATCCCGTTCCCTGGAAATCAGCAGGAGTTCCCTGTTTCTGCGGCGAGCCTCTTCTTCGCTTATGCGCCGCTCTTCCTCCTTCTTTTGCCGGGCCGCTTCCATCGCCAATTGACGCTTGCGCAAGGCTTCGCGCGCGGCCTCGGCCTGCGCCAGGCGCCGCGTCTCGTCCGTTTCTCTGGCCTGCTTCAGGGCTTCCGACACCTGCCGACGCTTGTAACGTTCCGCTTCGGCCTGGGCTTCCTGCCGCGCGTTCATCCCGCCCGACGATTGCGAAACATGAATGATCTTGACCGGTTTTTTGTCTTCATCGAGCGACCGGGGCGGCATCTCCATGGCCCAGTCTTTCGGAGGCGGTCGCGCGCCGGGATGCGCGGCGGCCATGATGAAATAGGGTTTGTAATCGACCTTGCGATCCGCCATGTCGGCTCTGTAGCCGTCCAAATCGAACAGCAGCTTGCGAAAGACGATCGAACGGGATTCATCGTCGAAAATGCAGTAACTGGCTTCGCGCGTTCCGTCGCGCGGATCGCCCACCGACCCCACATTGACCAGATAGCGGTGTTCGTCCGCCATGGCGAAATCCTGTGGCGGAATCCGCTGCACGGCATTGCTGACGGTATCCAGCGCGTAAATTTCCGGGTAATGGGTATGCCCTACGAAGATAAGCGGATAGGCGTTGCTTTCGAAGTTCAAGCGGGCGTCGGTCGGATTCTCGATATATCCGAACATTTCGGGGTCCAACACCTCGGCATGAGCCAAGGCGAATCCGTCGCCCTCGATCAGGGACGGCAAATCGCCCAGAAACCGTATGGAGGCGTCGTCCAGTCGGGACCGGGTCCATTCCAGAGACTTCAGGGCGTGCGCGCCGAAAAGCTCCGGCGAAGAACGACCGCCTATGACGGCATCGTGATTCCCGATCACGATATCGTCCACGTATTCGCAGACGCTTTCCAGAACCGGTTCCGGCATGGGCCCGTAGCCGACAATGTCTCCCAGGCAAATGGTGGCGTCCACGTTCCATTTCAGGATGTCGTTGAGCGTTTCCTCCCACGCCTGACGGTTGGCATGAATGTCTGAAACGATCGCGTATCGCATAAAAGTGTTCGTTCCCTTACGTTGTTGCGGTTGCGGGAAGCGGTCGGTACGGAGCCCGACCCTCCAAACCCCTTGAAATCGCTTTGTTTTTGCAATGGAGGGACGACCTCCGTGTCGTCCGCAGCCTTTCCGCAACAGAAACTAATCTAAGCGCCATTCCCGGCAGTCCCCCTGACCGCGCGAGCTTCTCAGGGAAAAGCGAGCGGCGGACGATTGACTGCGCGACAGACGTCGCGGACGATACGGCGCGCCTCCCCAACGCCGACAGGGTCCAGCCCCTCCACCCTGCGCCGACTGCATACCTCGCACCCGTGAACGCGTTCGCGGACGTTCAGCACAACCCCTGTGCCGTCCGGCTTCGCGGGGCGACGAACCCAGCGCGGCCCGACACGGGCGCGGGACGGCATGCAATCGATCGCCTTCCCGACGGTCTCGGCCTGCAGGCAGGGGCAACTCGCGACCGGCCGTAAGGCCTGAACAACCTCGCGGCGGATGGCGTCGCGATCGAACTCGAAAACGTTGTCGCTGCGGAACGTTCCGAGAGAAAGCCAATTCTGGCCTGCGGCCCATGGCATGCGAGCCATGCAACAACCCCAAATATTGAGCGAGGCATCGCCCACGCCGAAACAATGGGCATCCGGATTCGCGGCGGCGTTGCGCGCCTCGATACACGCGGCCAGAATCAACGCCTCTTCATCTTGCGAAACCGAATCGGCTTCGGGTTCGGCGGGCAACGATTCCCGAGCATGCTGTTTCTCTGCCATCTTCGCATCCGGTTCGGCTTCGGATTCGGATTCCGGCTGATCGATCGCTTCCTCGGCATTGGGCGGCACGGGCAACGGAGGCGGCGGCCCGCTTTTCGGATCCGGTCGCGACACGGTTCGGGCCGGGCGTCGCCGAGTCGCAACGGTCTTCGGGGCCGCCGTCGGCCGCGACGGCTGGTTTGCGAGTTTTCGCAAACGCTGCTTCGCTCGCCGAACCGCCATTTCGATATCGACCTGAGAGTAGCGCATGGCTCCGGCCAATTTTTCGATTGGAGCCGATTCGGCTTCCCGAATCGTTCCGTCGGCCAGCGCGACCAGCACCATGTCTTCCAAGTTCGCCATGCGGATGCGCTGATCGCGCATCAGCGCCATTTTGTAATGCCCGCTTTCCTGCAAATGACGAGCCGCCTCCATGTCCGCATCGGTCGCCGCCACGCGGGCGGCGACATGTTCAATCACGCGCGCTTCTTCAGGGCCTATTTCGCCTGCGTGCGCGGCGATCGCAAGCACATTGGCCAGATAGGCCACCCGCTCCGCTTTAGCCAAAGAATCCATGATTCATCCGTTGTTCAGTGGGCGACGTCAATAATCAGGCCGAGTCCTGCCCGGCCGCATCGGACTTGGCCTCGGGCGGCGCGGTGGCAACGCCGACTCCGGCGGTCTTCCCGAGATAATCCGGCAGCTCCAATCCGATTTGACGCGCCAGTTCATGCATGGGCGGCAAAGCGCCCATGAGTCGCTGGCCCAGACCGGCAATGCCGCCATTCTGGCCGCCGCCGTCCCAAACGACGATTTTTTCGATAGGCAGATCCTGAATGGCTTGCGCCTGAATTTCGGCGATGTCCTGCAGCTTTTCGATAAGCAGCAAGGACGCCGCCTGTTGCGCCGTGGCGCAGGATTGCACCAGCGCCTGATAGCCGGCCGCCTTGCCGGCAAGAATGGCCTTTACGCCTTCGCCTTCCGCCCGCATCTTCGCCAGAGCCGCTTCGGCTTCGCCCTTGGCCACCCGAACCGCCTGCTCGCGAGCCGCGTCGGCGGCAATAATCACGCGATCCCGATCAATATTGGCCGGCACGATGACCTCGGCGTTCAGGCGCGCCTTTTCGCGTTCCGCACGCGCCTCCTCGGCCTTTTCCTCGGCTACTTCCTGAGCCACGCGAATCGCGCCGTCGGCGTCGCGAGCGGCCGATTCCGCGCGATTGCGCGCCGCTTCCTCGGCCACGCGCTGGTTGGCCTGATACTCCGCCTTGCGGGAGTCGGCTTCCGTTTCCGCCTGAACCGCCTCGGCGTTCAGTTGCGACGCGCGCGAACGGCGATTGCGGTCGGCCTCGGCTTCGCCAATCTCCGCTTCGGCCATGGAGGCCGCAACCGCTGTGCGCTGGTCGCGCTGTCGCGCGGCCACGCCGGTCTCCCCCATCTTCTCCTGTTCGGCCACATCGACATTGGCCTGGTTGATCGCCTCGGCGGCGGCACGGCGACCCAGGGCGACAATGTAACCGGAATCGTCTTCGATATCGCGAATATTGACGTTGATCAATTGCAACCCGATTTTTTCCAGCTCGCCCGAGACCGCCTCGTTGACCTTAGAGAGAAACGCCTGACGGTCCTGGTTGATCTCCTCGATCTTCATCGTGGCGATCACCGCGCGCATCTGACCGAGAATGATGTCCTGCGCCTGATCGCGAATCTGCTGATCCGAGAGACCGAGCAAACGAATGGCCGCGTTTTCCATGACGCCCCGATCGGTCGAAATGGCGGCGGTCACGGTCGTGGGAACCGTGACGCGAATGTTTTCGGAAGACAGCGCGCTTTTCAAGTCGATCGGCACCACGAACGGCTCGAGATCAAGGTAGGCGCACGATTGAAACAAAGGCCACACGAAGGCGGCGCCGCCGTGAATGCACCGGGCGACCCCGCTCCCCGTCTTGCCGTAAATCACAAGAATCTTGTTCGACGGACAGCGCATATAGCGCTTGGCGAAACTCATAATCAGCACGATAGCCGTCGCCCCGAGAATCAAGGCCAAAATAAGACCCACCGGCGCCCCGCCCCTCCGCCCGCCCCCGGCTTGCGCAAGCGCCGTCATGGCCGAATGCAACGCTGTCATGCTCATGAAGAACCTCCCTGTGTTTTGCTTTCGTTGATCCGCTCGACTTCCAGCAGGGTCGAACTCAGCCGACGCGCGACCACCACCGGCGTTCCAGCCTTGAGCGCCTGTCCGTCTTTCGCGCGCGCCTTGACATAGGACACGATGCCGCTGACATTCACACGCACTTCCCCGTCCCCGTTTTCCGGAATATCCAAATAGACTTGCCCGCTTGCGCCAACCGCCGACGCCATGTTCTTGGTGCCCGTATGGGCCAGCCGCGGCAGCACGTACAGAAGGCCGGCGACGCACAGCATGCCGAACAGCCCCCACAAACTGGACACTCCGATCGCGTAGCGCGCACTGCGACCGTCGCTCAAATACAAAGCGCCACCCCAGGAAAAAAGCGTAAGAAACGTGATGATCGAACGGATGCTCAAGAGCCTGAAAGCCGTCATGGTTTCAACGGCGTCGTCGCCCGCATCCGAAAAATCGCCGTCCGTCGCGTCAGCATCGTCCGCCGCATCGCCGCCCAGCCCCAACAGCGTAGCCGCCAGTTGCCAAACGAACAAGACGCTGAAAAACAGCGCCACCCCGTACAAGGCCCTGGTCAAGCCGTCCAAACTCTCCCACCACGCGCTCACGGGCATCCTCCCAGGGGCGGCCTAAGGCCGCAAACTAATAGAACCTACGGGATCAGATTATATGCAGGCGGACCAAGCCCGACCAAACCGCACCAATCCTTCAATACGCGAACTTTTCCAAAATCCGAGCCGGAATGCAAGCGGCAAATTTGGAGTCAGAACCGGTACCGAAGCTGGGTGTAAATCAGGTCCTTGTGCTTGTAACGGCCGAACATGGATGTCTCGTCGCCGCCGAGCAAGAGCAGGCCGCAAATCAGATCCAGTCCCGCCCGCATCGTGTAAGCCATTTCCGGGCGTGCCATCCAGCCGCCCTCCGTGATCTGATAGATTCCGCTGAAGTCCAAAGTCAAATCGCCCATCATGAAGTCCCTGTTGACATTCAAAACGATTTCCTGCGAAAACGACTCGGTCTCGACCAAATCCTCGGTGTTCAAAATCTTGTTGGCCACCACCTGCACGTTCCAGTACAGGTTGTTGAAGGTCGTGTAATCGACGCCGATTCCGGCCGCCAAGGTCTTTTTGCGAACATAGGCCAAATCGCTCGCGCGGGTGAACGGCAAATCGGAAAAGAATCCGCATTCGCCACGCACCCCGTACGACCCCATCACGGTTTCGAAATCCACGCCCACCGCGTGTACGCGTTCGTATCCGGCATCCAGGGTCAAGTCCCGAGCCGTCGGATTCGCCGCCGCCAGCGCGCTCAACGTATCCGGGCCGGGCATAAAAAGAAACTGCTTGGTCAAGCGCCCAGCGGGCGTGTATTCGCGCAAGGCCGGCAAGCGGTTGTAATAAGACAGGTAATACAACGCGTAGTCGGTACGGCCTTCCGTCGCCCGCAGCCGAACTCCGCCCTCCGCCGTATTGGCCGCCGTACGGTCGTCAATGTCGATCGACCCGACCATCTGTTTGACCGGCTCCGGCCAGGGCCCGCCGGCCACGGTTTCCTTCATGCGCCCGAACAGCGCCCAGTCGGTCCCGAAATAGTCGATCTCCGACGGCGTGAAAACCGGAATCAAGACCCCCTCGATCGAATAGCGCGGGCCGTAATACCCGGTTTTGAGCATGAACACGGGGATTTTGCGTTCCTGCTTGGTGTAAAAGGCGAACCAGCGGAAATCCTGCGGCGAAAGCTGGTCCAGAATCATCATATCGTCCAGCTTTCCCCATGTGACGATCTGGCGGCCCAAGCCGATATTGAAGGTCTCGCGCCGGAATTCGGCATAGGCTTCCCGAAGCAGAAAATCCCAGTTCCCCCCTTCCCGCATGTCGAACGCTTCGTAACGCGCCTCTCCGTGCAGCGCCGCCATAACGCCGCTATCGCCGAAACGCAGCGTATTCTCGAGCCGGGCCCGACTGTCCAGCGCCTGACGCGCCTCAAGATCGCTGTCCCGCTTGAGATCGCGCGTCGCCTTGACGAACGCATCTCCCTTGAGACTCCAATCCATGTCGTTGACATCGAATGCCCACCCCGCACCCGGCAAAGCCCATGCCAAAAGAAGAACGCTCAACCGCCACGACCGGGTTGGCGCATGAAAACCGCGTCTGTTTTTTCTCCTTTGCGTCACCTTGCGACCCCCCCCTCTTTTCTTCACCGTCATCCCATTGGAATAATGGAATGGGGGAATGTTGGAACAATGATAGCAAGCGGAAAACCGTGATTGCCTCTCTCGGAAATTATGCAACGCACTGTGCGAAAGTCCGAGGCAAGACAAATGGCCGACCATTGGCTTTCAAGAGTTTCCAACACTCCAATCTTCCACTATTCCATGATTCCAGACGCTATGGGATGATACTGGTGTTTTTTTTTAACTACGAAACACGCGAAAAGCGCGAAAAAAATTGTTCTGCGGAGAAAGAACTTTCGAGCATGCCCGTGTTTCGCAGTTTCTCTCTTAAAAAGACACACGCTAAGGCGCGATCCGCATCGGCGCTGCCGCACAACGCCTCATTTTTCCTCGAGATGGCGTAGCGTGAACATGCTGTCGTCGAGCCCCTGGTTGTATTTCACGTCCAGCGTCACCAGACGCGTTCGGGTCCCCCGCGTCAAATTCTCCATTTCGGTGTCCATCGCGGTCCAGATGCCGTCCTTCTTCTCGAGCCTGTTGACCCGCAACTGCTTGACGTGGCGCTCGCGCTGGTCGTAGAAATCCACCTTGACGACCACATCGCTGGCCTTGTCCATCCAAACCACAGACTTGGAATACTGGGAATCGCGGCCTTCGCCCGGTACGGTCTCGATCACATAGCAGTCCCATTCCTTGAATTTTTCCTCGCGCTTCAGCGTGTGAAGGTCGTCGTCCGGATGGCGCCGTTCCATATCCTCGAACGTGAAGTCGGTATTCACGAAACTTTGCTGGCGCTGCCCGCCTACGATACGACGGGAACGGCCGAGCGCGGGCATATACAGATATTGCGTATCATCCTCGCCCCGTTGCTCCAGCGTCAGAAAACGCGTCCCCTTGATGTCCGCCGGACTCTCGAACTGCATAAACGTATTGACCAGACCGTCTTCCGCATCCTTGGAATAAGTCACCATCGTCCGCTCGCGCTCGCGTCCGCGCCGATCCACCAGCGTCATCTTGACCGTGAAGACGCTGTCGGCGCCATCGTCGCGATTGTAAATGCGCTCGGCAATCTGCTTGCCAGTCACCTCCTGCCCCAACGCAAGCATCGCTCCGCCCGCCCACAAACCCAGAACAACCATTCCGCCCGCCACTGCATGTCTCATGCCCAGCCTCCCTTCTCTACCCTTCGTTCTTCGTAGTCCTTAGTCCTTAGTCCTTAGTCCTTAGTCCTTAGTCTTTAGTCCTTAGTCCCTGGTCCGTAGTCCCTAGCTCCTAGCCCCTAGCTCGACCCCATCCGAAAAGGTGTTCCCAAACAGACCGTTGCCATGCCGCAGGTTTTCTTATCCGTACTCGTACACATACTCGTACACCCCTATCTCTTATCCCCTCTTTCTCGTCCGGATTACG
>SLMC01000100.1 GCA_007133745.1 Kiritimatiellia bacterium | reverse complement strand
CCGTCTGCGGCAGATTTCCAAAGTCGCGGTAGAGTGCGTCTGCGCATTGCGGCAATGGGCGGAACCGTTGGCGCCCGGCATGAGCAATGCGGCCTTGCTCGCCCAAACGCGACTCGTCGCGTGGCCCGGCCCGACCCAATCGGCGGCGAACGGGGACGGCGTTCCAGTCGCCTTCATCGACATGAAAACCCGAACGATCGGACTCTATCCGAATTTTTCGCTCGTGCCGCCAGGAGTGGCCTTCAGAATCCTGTTGGCTTTGATCCATGCCGGGCGCCAGCGGCGGCCCGATCGGTCGGCACAGGCCGTGGCCCGTTATATCGAGGCGGCGGTCGGCTATTTCTCGGCGGCGGGCGATGCCTACGCGATACTGACGCCGGATGCGCCGGGACCGTGGATCAACTATCTGGGCGTCGGCGAACGCTTGTCGGGCATGATCACGCAGACGGCAGGAGGCACGCTCTGGTACCGGGATGTTTTGAAAAACCGGCTGCTGCGCTATCATCAGGTCGGTTCGGCGCTCGGCGGGCCGGGCCGATACGTGTATGCGCGCGACGACGAGTCCGGCGAGGTGTTTTCGCCCATGGGCGCCCCGACGGTCCATGGCCCGAAACCCGACGCCTTCGAGTGTCGGCACGAGCTGGGTTCCGTAAACATATCCTCGGTCGTCGCCGGCTTTCATTTCGATATCCGCATGCACATTCCGTCGGCGGCGGAAGGCGATTTTGAAGTTCAGTCGGTGATGGCGCGCAACCTGACCGGCCGGTCGCGACGCCTGTCGCTTTTCGCCTATCGCGAATTCGTTAACGGCGACGTTCTGGACGAAACGGTCCGGCCGGCCATTCGCAACTACACCGTCCATGTGTCGGTCGACCGCGAACGGGCAACCCTCTATCATCTTACCGGCCGATCCGCGATGAATCCGCACAAACCGATTGTGTACTTCACCTCCCTTTCGCGAATTGCGGGCTTCGACACGGACAGCCGTGCCTTTTTGGGGTCGGGCCAGTTGGCCTTGCCCGATGCCGTGGCGCGCGGCTGTTGCGGGCAATCCGTTGTCCGCACTGGTTCGGCGGTGGGCGTGTTGCATGTGCGTGCCACCTTGCCTCCCGGCGCCCGAATACGGCGCGTTTTTTTGCTTGGCGTCATGGAGCAGCCTGTCCGCGCGGGCCGCGATGTGGAGCCGCGTCCGGCAACCGTAGCGCGTCTGACCCGCTTGCGGGACGCATGGCGGCGTGGCGCGCAGGGCAAGATCCGTCGGTCGCAAGCCGCCGCGCGCGAGCGGCTAACCCGCAAACTGGACGTGTTCCGCTGCACGCTGCCGAACGACGCCGACATGGAGCGCATGCTCAATGTCTGGAACGGTTACGGTGTTTTGATCAATCAGGATCTGGCTCGCTCCATTTCCGACCATGCCAGCGGGATCAGCCGTCCGCTTTTGGGGACGCGCGACAGCGCGCAGGACTTGCACGGATCCATCCCGATGGACCCCGGACATGCGCGTCGGCGCATGTTGAACTGGCTGAGCCAGGCGCAACGCCGCACCGGCGACGCCTACCACCACTATGGGCCGGGCGTTCACGACGGCATTTCGGGCTACTCGGACGATCACCTATGGATCGTTCAGGCTGTGGCGCAGTACATCAGGGAAACCGCCGATTTTTCACTCTTGACGCAACAGGCCGGATATGCCGACGATCCAGCGCGGCGCGAGCCGGTGTGGCGGCATCTGATGCGGGCCGTCCGTTATACCGCCCGCACCCTCGGCCCGCACGGATTGCCGCTAATGCTCACGGCCGACTGGAATAACGTCTTCGCGGCCTCCTACGAGAAAAACAGAGCGGAAACCGGCCGTCGCTCCCGATCGGAAAGCGTTTTTGTGGCGTTGCTGCACATCAAGGCGCTTCAGGAAATGCTGGGCCTGGCCCGAGCCTGGCAAGCGTTTGATCCTTCATCCGCCCGCCAAGCGCGATTGGAACTCAAATTCCTTGAAAGAACGTTGGCGTCCATGAATGCCGCCGTGCGCACGCAGGCTTGGTTCGAGGATGCGCATGGACACGGATGGCTGGCGCGCGGCACCGACGAATCAGGCGCGTTTTTCGGGACCCCGCAAGACAGGGAGGGCAAAATATTTCTTTTGCCCCAAGCCTATGCGCTTCTGACCGGTCTGCTCGACACGTCTCGGAAAAACAAGCTGATCCAGGCGCTCAAGGCTCGGTTGTACAAAAAGGGCTGTGGTTTGGCGCTGCTGGCTCCGCCTTATGTGAAAACACCGCCTTTAGGCAGTTTCAATGTCTATCCGCCCGGCTCGCGCGAGAATGGCGGCGTATTTTGTCACGCCCATGCCATGGCCGTAGCCGGTCTGGCTCAAGTCGGTGAAGGCGATTGGGCGCATGAGCTGTATCGCGCTCTGTTGCCGCCCCATGCGGCGCGTGGCTGGACGCCGCGCCATTATGCCGGCATCCCATACGGATATTCCCAGTTTCGCTTCGGTCCCGAACACCCGTTGTTCGGACAGGCGCGCGGAAGCTGGCTGACGGGTACGGCCGCCTGGAGCTACTGGGGCGCCACGCATTTGATGCTGGGCATACGTCCCGACTATGGCGGGCTGCGCATCGACCCTTGCATTCCCCGCGACTGGCGCGGATTTGGCGTCCGGCGCCGATTCCGCGATGCCGTTTACGACATTCGAGTCGAGAACCCGGACGGCGCCAACAGAGGCCTGCGTCGCCTCACGGTCAACGGTCATGCCGTGCCGGGCAATATCGTCCCCCCTCAGCCGCCCGGAACGCACCGGATCGTGGCTGTGATGGGTGGCTAGTTTTGCCGGCCCTTGCAAAGGCGGGCTTCGCCCGCAACCCAAGTGTGTGAGTATGTGAGTGTGTGAGGATGAGAACGATCTTCATTTCCCACATACCCACGCACTCACGCACCCACACACTCACAAACAATCACGCATCGGCAGGACAGCGTAATTAAGGCGCTAACGCCTTGCTTCGACCCGAAGCGCGAACACCGCCGTTTCGGTTTGGCCCGATGCGTCGGGCATGTCGGCGACCAGCACGCACAGTTTGTGGACGGGGTCGTATTCGAGATTGTAGTTCATCCCCATCGGGAAGGGCAGGGAGGCGTCCGGCAGTTGAGTCCATTGATCCTCGCTCAAATCGTAAAGCCAGGTTTCCGCCTGGTTCGTCCGCTTCGAGCCGTCTTCAGGCGGCGTGCGCGGATCAACCACAACAACGGTCAGCCCCGATTCGGGATCGAAGCACATGGGCGCATGCTGGTCTTCGGGCGGGCGCTTGCCCGGGGTCGGCATCTTGACGTGCTTGCCGCTGTCCGGCCAGTAGGCGACGATGTCGTTGGCGTTCCGGTTCGTTCCGAAAACGACCAGCGCCTTGTTTTTCGAGTCGTACACGGCGTTATTGTGCCAGCCGAACATTGATTTTTCGGGGATATACGTCCATGTGCGCGGTTCGCCGCCCAGTTCGGCAATGCCGACCCCGCCGTAGCCGATGATTCTGTTCCGGTCCGAGTCGTAGGCGGCGGCGTAAGGGAAAAAGTGGACGGGATCGCATTCCAATGCGTGCCATTTTCCCGTTTTCAACGCATAGGTCCATGTGGGATGCTTCTTGACGTCGTCCCAGACATGAGCCAGCACATCGGTAAAGCGGCCCGGTCGCATGTGTCCCGGCCAACTGCACACGACCATTTCGTCGCGGACCGGGTCATAGATCAGCGCTCCGAAGGTATGCATGGCCCAAGGCCGTTCCGCGTCGATACCGGCTACGGGTAGTCCGGCTTCGTTCACGCGGTAGGTTTCCCACGAGTCTTCCGGGTAGGGCGTGCTCCAGGCCAGGGTTTTCATGTCGAAGAAAAACGGGTTATTTTTCCAGTCCAGTTCCTCGTGCGTACGCGGGTTGCGATTGGGATTCTTGTCGTGTGTGTCGCTGCCGAAGAGAATCAGGCGGCCGCGTTTGGAATCGAACGCGCTGCCGCCATGCCGCTGACGGGTGAAGCGGACGGCGTCCGTAGCGCTTTGCCGATGCAGCAAGACCCAGCGGTTGGGTTCCATCTTCGCCAAAGCGGCATCCAACGGGGTCGAGTCTTTCAGTCCCGCCATATTCGTCGCGTTTCCCATGCATCCTGTCAGCAACGTTGCCGCGGCAATGCCGACGGCCCAATGTCTTGCGTTCATCGTATATCCTCCTGCTTTAATCCAAAGGCTCTATGGCAATGTTATCCCATTCCATAATTCCAAACGCTATGGGATGGCGCTGAATTTATGACAATGCGGGGAATCAGAGCATCAAGGCAAGTTTTTTTTTGATTACGACGGACGATTTTTCTTCTTCACGTACCCACGCACCCACACACTCACAAACAAACATTTACGGGACATAACGGTAGCCGACGCCGTGCACGGTAAGGATGTGGCGGGGCGAGGCCGGGTCCTTTTCGATCTTCTTGCGCACTTGCGCGATGTGCTGGTCGAGCGTACGGGTGGTGCCGTAATAGTCGATGCCCCAGACCGCGTTCAGGAGCGCGTCGCGGCTCAT
The DNA here is from genome assembly GCA_007133745.1 of Kiritimatiellia bacterium. Taxonomy (GTDB): domain Bacteria; phylum Verrucomicrobiota; class Kiritimatiellia; order UBA8416; family SLMC01; genus SLMC01. The sequence goes on along the minus strand of SLMC01000100.1, from coordinate 994 downwards.
GACGGCGTTCGGCTGAGCGTGCAGCGTATCCATCAGCTTCATTTCGAGCGCGGTGAGCGCATAGGTTTTGCGGGCCTTGCGGGCCACGTATGTTTTGCGGTCGATGTCCGCCGCGCCGAACCGGTAGGAGGTCGGCAACTTGCCGCGGGGTTCGTTCGCGGGCGGACGACGCGGGCAGCGGCGCAGAACGGCTTCGACCCGAGCGAGCAGCTCGTGGATGCCGAACGGCTTGGCGACATAGTCGTCCGCGCCCAGTTGGAGCCCGACGACTTTGTCGATTTCCTCGCCTTTGGCGGTCAGCATGACGATGGGAATGGCGTGTCCCGCCTTGCGCAAGTCGCGGCAGACATCGTAGCCGTTTCTTTCCGGCATCATGATGTCCAGCAGGATCAGGTCTACGCCGCCTTCCGCGACGCGTGCCAGCGCCTGTTTGCCGTCGGCGGCCGTGCAGGTCGCGTAGCCTTCGCTCTCGAGCGCATCCGCCAGACCCTGGCGAATATGCGCGTCGTCTTCCGCAATCAGAACCAGCCGTTTAGCCATAGCCGTTTCCTTTCGGGATTCGGATTTCGAATTCCGATCCGCCGCCTGAACGGGGCCGGTACGTCACGTCTCCGCCCAGATCGCGCATGAGCCGTCGCGCGATGCTCAGGCCCAGCCCTGCGCCCGGTACGGGCGTGGTCAGCGCATCGTCGATTCGATGAAAGCTGTTGAAAATGCGTTCCGCATGGTCGCGCGGCACGCCGGGTCCGCGATCGGCCACGACAATGCGAATGGCGGTGTCTCCGATCTTCAGCGCGACGTTCGTTTCGGCGCCGGCCGCGGCGTATTTTGCGGCGTTGTCCAGCAGATTGAGCAGGGTTTGCTCCAAGGCGTCGCGGTCGCCGGCGATGTCGACGGTATGGTCGGGTACGGTCAGGGACACCCGCACTCCGGCCTCCTTGAAGCGGTCTCCGTGCGCGGAGACAACGTCGCGCAGCCAGGCGACCGCATCCAT
>SLMC01000353.1 GCA_007133745.1 Kiritimatiellia bacterium | reverse complement strand
CATACCAACCGAACTTGTTGTCCGGAGAGTGTCTTTTGGCGTCAACGAAGTAATAGCTGCCCCCGCCCGCCGCGGAAAATTTGACGGTTTCGAACCGTGTCAACCCGAAGGCAAACCCGATATCAAGCGGAGAGGCCTGCAGTGTGCCCGTGTCGGAACGCTCATAGAATGTTCCGCGAAACTCCATGGGCAGGGATGCGGGCAGCAACAGAACGCCCGCTCCCCAGACAGCATCGCCATCCTTATGGTGCCAGCGGCTTGCGAACGCTCCGATATCCAATGCCGCGGCTGTCTGAACAATAAGGGTCAACACCATGCAACCAACGATTATCTTTTTCATCGAGCGCTTCCTTTCTTAATGTACCTGCGGCGGGCTTCGCCGCCACCAAAACAATATTACCCACACACTAGCCCCTAGCTCCTAATCCCTAGAACCTGTTTTTTCGATCAATTCCTTCGCCTTCTCCTTTCCGCCCAGCCCGAAAGCCAGGCCCAGCGCCAGCGCCGTTCCCCCGAGAACCGCGCCGACGGCCGTGGTCACAATCTGTGTCTTTTTTGTGTTGCAAAACAGCGACGGGACACGCGGGATGACAATCCGCACCCTTTTCGGACAGGCTCTATTCGAGTCGTAGGTTCCGGAAGCCGCTGATGACGCCGAACGTCTGCAGCAACCAAATGCAAAGAACGACCACCACGACGAGATTGAGGATGGTCTTCACCGACCGGGCCATCGGGATAAACGCGTTGATCGCCCACAGCGCGACCCCCGCGACGATCAGGACGAGAATGATGGTGAGAATAGGCATGATTCGATCCTTTCACTGTTGCAGTAACGGTGTTCTTGAGTTGGTTTGTTGCCTCGCGCCAGTCGGCCAGGCCGACCAGGAAGTATGCGAACTCCGGAGAGATCGTTCCTGTTTGCCGACCCAGCCTCAGGCGCGTCAAGGTTTTCTATTTCTGATACAGGAAGACTATGCGAAAGGGCTGATCCCCGGCTATGGGGTGTAACCCGACCAAGTGATCGGCGGGAACGCCGGGCTCATCTCGCTTTCCCGTCCTGCAAGCCACTCACGCACTCGCACACATGGCGCACGGGCAAACCATAGCCTTGAAGAAGGGCTGAGGGATGAAACCTGAAGTCAAACAGGGAAAATGGATTAGTCTGCTAGCCACTAACCCCTAGCCCCCTAGCTCCTAATCAAAATCCGTGTTCAAACGTGTCCATCCGTGGTTCTCTTCGAGGCGTTCGATGCCGTTCGGGTCAGCCCAATGGAGGGCGGCGGGCCTCCGTCGCCATCGCTACCAGTCCCGTTCCCAGGGAGAGGCCGGGACGGTTTGGCGGCGGCGTTTCTCGGCTTCGAACTCCTTTTCCCTTTGCAGGGCGCGTTCGAGCATGCGCTGGATATCTTGCGGGGGCTCGTCTTTCTTTTCTTCCGGTTCCTCGGGGTCCTTTGCCTCGTCCTTTTCGGCGGGTGTTTCGTCCGACGGATCGCCGGGTTTAGGGTCGGGTTCGTCGTCCTGATCCTGATCCGGCGGTTCGGGCGAGTCTTGCGGCTCGTCCTGGTCCTGTTTCGGGAGCAGGTCTTCGATTTCCTTGAGCAGCGCGTGAGCGCGCTGCTGCAAGGGCAGCGCGTTGGCGCGTTGTTCTGCGGCGAGTCGGTCGAGCGCCTCTTGCTGAACGCCGAGGGTTTCGGCGGCCAAAGCCAAAATTTTGTCTCGGGTTTCAGGGTCGATGGCGGAATCGGGTTGCGGCGGCCTATCGGGCAAGGCGGCGTCCGGGGGCGGGACCGCCCGCTGGAACCGGTCGATGAACAGACGGGTCAGATCGAGGGCTTCGTCCTGATATGGCAGGCTTGGCCCGGCGTCGGGCGCGCGGTTCAGGTGACGGGTCGTTCGAGCGATGGCGTTGGTTTGGAACCAGATGTCCTGTTGCAGAACGGCGTCGAACGGGGCAATGGCTTTCCAGAGCGGGTAGGCGGACGTTTCCGAGGCGCGCACGGCATCGTAGCCGCCGGGATCGAGATCGCGCAGACGGCTTGCGGCTTCGCGCATGGCGGCCTGCGTTTGTTCGATGCGCAGCGGGAACCGAGCCAAATTCTCTTTGAGGACGGGGTCCTGCTCGGCTTGCCGAGCCAGTTCGGCGGCAAGCTTTTGTTTAAGCGGTATCCAGAGGTCCGTGTTGGCTTTTTGTCTTTGGGCCAGCGCTTCGAGCGCGGCGATGCGGGTCGGCGTGGCATTGGTCATGGCCTGCGCGGTTTCGGCGACAATGTCGCGCTGCTCGGACAGCAGGGTGCCAAGCAGGTTGGCGGCATCGGCGTCGCGATGTTCTTCCAGAAGCCGGGCGATATTGGCTTCGGTTTCCGCCTCCGGCCAGGCATCGAGAACCGTGCCGAGATTGGTCAGCGCCGTTTCGTCGCCGGGTTGCGCTCGGGCGGCACGACGAAAGGCGTCTGCGGCTTCGCGCAGGAGCCGGGCGCGTTGGGCCAGGTTGGTGGCGGCGGGGATGTCGGGTGACGGCGCCGAGCGAACCAGTGCGGCGCCGAGCGCGGCGTCCACGTTGGGATCGTCGGCGCTGTCCTGAAAAGCGAGCTGCCGCAACAGGCGCGCGGCTTCGTCGGTATCGCCGGCGCGGGCCAGCGCGACGGCGGCGTTGTAGGCGTAGGTCTGGCGGACGTCCGAGTTTTCGGCGGTATCGGCGGCATGCCGATAGAGGCGCGCGGCCTCGATGTAGCGGCTTTCACGGAAGAGCCGCTGCGCTTGGCGCGCAGCCGCCCGACCCGAGGGCATGGGCCGGCCGGGCTCGGCTGGAGCCGCGATCTCGGATTCAGCCACGGCAGGGCGACGGGGCGGGGCGCCGGTTCCAGCCTCTGTCGAGTCGCCGAACGCCAGGCGCATTGTCCAGAGGCCCGTCCCTATCCAGAATACAATAAACGTTTTTTTCATGGTGACACCTTCATAATCTGCGCTGTTCCAGACGGCATCCGAAAAGGATCTGTTAAGCTCTGTCATTCCGAGCTTGCGAGGAATCTCGCTTCGCGAAAACGTTTTGTTTCGCGGCGTTCCGCCCTGCCTGACGGCAGGCAGGCGAGATCCCTCGCACGCTCGGGATGACAACCTGCAGAGGCAACACCTTTTCGGACAGGCTCAATCTACCAGAGATTAGGGCGAAAGATTAAGGCGGAAGATTAGGGATCAAAGCGCGAAACCCTTAATCATTTGCCCTAATCTTTCGCCTTAATCTTCCCTTGTCGCTTGTGGCCAGCCGGCCGGGACTGAGTCCGGCGACAGCCAGCAGGCAAAGCAGTGCGGGCAGCAGAAACCATTGAAAGCGTTCGATGCGGCGGCTTTGCAGTGTTTCGACAAAATCGCGTTCCGCGACATTGCGCAGATGACGCTTGTACAGATCGCCCAGTGTCATGGCGGAGGTGTCGGCGGTACCGATAGGGATATAGGCGCCGCCCGAGGCCTGGGCTATGGCCAAAAGGCTTTCGTTGTCGAGCCGGGTGACGACATCCTCGCCCTTGTATTGCACGTAGGATCGGCGTGCGTCGTCGGCATCGGGTATTTTCGTGCCGCGCGGGCTACCGATTCCCACGGTAAATACGGGAATATTGCGGCGTCCGGCTTCGCGCGCGGCTTCGAGCCCTTCCCCGCGCAGGTCTTCGCCGTCGGTGATCATGATGATGGCCTGGTGGTTGCCGGTTTCTTCGCCGAAAATCTCCAGCGCCTTGCGGATGGCTGCGCCGATATGCGTTTCACCGCGCGGCGCCGAATGCAGGCCGACACCATCGATGGATTGACGCAAAAAGGCGCTGTCGGTCGTGAGCGGGCAGATCAGGCCGGCCCCATGCCAGAAGGCGACGAGGCCGATCCGGTCGTCGCGCAAATCCTTGACGAGGTCGAACAGATCCATTTTGGCGCGTTGCAGACGGTTGGGATGGACGTCGGTGGCCAGCATGGAGCGCGACACGTCGAGCAGAATCAGCAGGTCGCGTCCGCGCCGGAAGGCGGTTTCCTCGCGATGGCCCCATTGCGGACGAGCGGCGGCCAAAAGCAGAAACATCAGGGCGGCGGTCATCAGCCGGGCTTGCCATAGGCGCGCTCGTCGGGCCACATCCGGCACGAGCTTTCCTTGCAGGTCCGGCGCGATAAAACGCGCGATAGCCTCTTGCCTGCGCCGCAGGATACCGCGCCAGACAAGGGCGGCCAGCGGAACCAGCCAGAGCAGGAACAGCGTCCATGCGTTTTCGAAATGCAAGTCCATGGCTACACAATCCTCCTTGTCGCCCAGGCGTTACCGGCGGCCGCCAGCAGGATCAGGGTCAGACCCGGAATCAGCGGCCACGGAAACAGTTCCTGGAAGCGGGTGTAGCGGTCCTGTTCGACGCGCGTGGTTTCGAGACTGTCGATTTCCTTGAGCGCGTATTCCAGGCCATCCTGATCCAGCGCGCTAAAGTAGCGGCCTTCGGTGATGCGGGCGATATCCTTAAGCTGGGTTTCGTCGAAATGCTCTTCGACATGCACGATGCGCTCGCGACCGAACATGTCTTGGGTCCGGAACGGGGTGGGGCCGGATTGGCCAATGCCGATCGTATAGACTTTGATGCCCATCTTGGCGGCGGTTTCGGCGGCGGTTTCAGGCGTGAACAGGCCGGTATTGCTTTCGCCATCGCTCAGCAACACGACGATTTTGGACGCGACGTCGGCATCTTTGACCCGCGCGATGGCGGTCATGAGTCCATCGCCGATGGCCGTCATCAGCTCTTCGGCCTGCAAGGGGTTGTTGGATGTCTGCTTGGGAATTTCTACGGCCCGCAGCATGTGCCGCAACGCGTCGTGATCGAGCGTGAGCGGGACCCGGGTCGAGGCGAACCCGCCAAAGGTGACCAGTCCGATCAGGTCGTTAGGCCGCCGTTGAACGAAGTCTTCGAAGGTGTCCTTGACCACGTCGAGCCGCGTGCGGATGTTCATGCCCCCGCCGGCTGTCTTTTCGGAAAAGTCCAGCGCTTCCATCGAGCCGGAAATATCTACCACCATGGCGATGGCGATGGCGTCGGCGGACTGACGGACGAGCGAGAATACGTTTTGGGGTCGGGCCATGGCCAGAATCGCGAGCGCGATGCCGATCAGAAAACAGGCGGGCAGGGCTGTGGCCAGGACCGTGCGTCCCGTGCGGCGCGCGACGGGAATGCGGGCGGTCGGCGGGAAGAGTATCCCGCGCCGGTTCCGTCTGCCGTAAACGCGCAGGGACGCCCAGGCCAGTGGCAGCCAGAGCAGCAGCCAATAAGGTTGTGCAAATCTGAACATGCTTTTCGCTTTTCTTCGTTGTCTTCTGTTAAAAAAGTTTTTCTTGGAAAGGACGGCAAGGACCACAAGGACGGCAATGACAAACGCTCCTTGCGGTTTTTATGTCCCTTGTTTCCGTTCACTGAAGCCTGTTCCGCGTCCGGCATGTCCGGCTCGGTAACAGGCGTCGCAAAAGCTATGCCCGGTCAAGAGCCGAGCCGCTCCACGAACGCACCAACGCACGAACACACCAACGCACGTTACTACCGTCCCTTTTTTCCGTGT
>SLMC01000058.1 GCA_007133745.1 Kiritimatiellia bacterium | reverse complement strand
GCGGGTTTCATGCCTTCCTTAAGAATGATCGCCAGCAACATGCCCTCGAATTCCTTGCAGGCGTCCTTGAGCCGGGCGTCGTGACGCAATGCGGCGGCTGAGCGGGTCGCATCGGTTTCAAGCATTTTCGTTTGTATCGCTAGTTCATTCATGGTCTATGTCTTTAGGACGGATCGGACGGATCGGACGGATCGGACGGATCTGTCTTCCATACCCCTCTTCACTGTTCACTGTTTACTGATCACTGTTTATTGTTCACTGGTCACTTTTCTTCACCCCTACATCGCGGTCAGTTCCATTTGGATGGCGCCGAGCCGATGCAGGGCCTGCAGGATGGAAATCAAGTCGCGCGGGGTGGCCCCCATGATATTGAGCGTGTCGGCCAAGTCGCGCACGGTCGTGGTGGACGGCACAACCATGACCCGCGCTTTTTCCTCTTCGACGGTAACTTCGGTATCCGGGGTTTCGAGCGAGCGGACATCCAGTTCGGCATCGCGCAGTCCGATCGCCAAGTTGCTTGGATGCGACGGATGCAGCGTTTCCTTGATGGTGACGGTGATGTTGCCGTGCGCGACGACGGCCTGGCCGATATGGACTTCGCCGCCCATGACAATGGTGCCGGTCCGTTCGTTCACCACAACGCGCGCCTGCATGTCGGGGTGGATGCGGATGGTTTCCAGGCGCGCGACAAAGGCGGCGGCCTGACCGATATCCAGCGTCTGATCGGGGATTTTAACGGCCACCGTGGATGCGTCGCGGGCGACGGCCAGTCCGCCCATTTCGCGGTTGATGGCCGTGGCCATGCGGTCGGCGGTTGTGAAATCAGGATGACGCAGCACCAGTTGCATGAGACCGTTACGGTAAAATTTTCCGCTCTGCGAGACGCGCAGCACGGCCGCGCTCGGGATCGTACCGGACGTGGTGTGGTTGCGGGTTACGGATGCGCCACCGGGCGCGTCGCGGCCAGCGCTGAATCCGCCCAGCGTCACGCTGCCCTGGGCCAGGGCGGTCAGTTCTCCGTTCGGATCGAACATGGGGGTCATGATCAGAATGCCGCCTTCAAGGGAGGTCGCGTCGCCGATGGAGGAAATCTGAACATCGATCCGGTCGCCCGCCTTGTGGAAGGGGGGTGCGACGGCTGTGACGATCACTGCGGCCACGTTCATGCTGGAGATATCGGCGGCCCGGATGGAAATATTGAAGTTTTCCATCAGGTTCGCCGCCGTTTGGCGTGTCAACTGCAAGTCCTTGTCGCCTGTGCCGCGCAAGCCGACGACAATGCCGTAGCCGACCAAATCCAGGCTTTCGAGTCCGGCGATGCGGGCGATATCCTTGATACGGGACGAGCCCGGTCCGGCTGGCGCCGTCTGCGTTTGCGCATGGACCGGGCACAGGGCGAGCATCAGCAAACCGGTCGTCAGCCATGCGCTTTGAACCCGGCGTCTTTGTTTTTGGACCTTCATTCCGTTGCCCCCTAAGTCAGGCTGACGCCCGCAACCCAAATTTCAGATTTCAGATTTCAAACAATCTAATTCCCTGTCGCAGTCATAGGGTGGCACGGGCGTCCCGCCCGCGATTCCATGGGCAAGATGCCCATGCCACGCTTCTGATCATGCCGCATGACTTCTGTCGTTGTGGATAGCAAGTCCGATGCCTTTAAAACGGGTTGATCCAGTTCCAGAGCCGTGTGAGCAGTCCCCTTTTCTGGTTTTTCGCTATGGGTCCGCTGCTGAGATACTTGATGGAGGCATCGGCCACGCGCGAGGACTCGATAGTGTTTTCCCCGGTAATGTCGCGCTGGCGCACCGTGCCGGTCAGCACGATTTCGACGCTTTCGTCCTGAACAATCATGGAGCGGCGCCCTTCGATCATCAGGTTGCCGTTCGGCAGCACTTCCGTGACGCGGGCGGCGATTTTCGTTTCCAGTTTGTCGCTGTTAGCCGTGGCGCCGCTGCCTTCGAAAGAGCGGCTGGTATCAAGCGTCCATGAAGGAATCACCGCATTGGTCCAAGGCGTGGCCAAATTGTCGAGGGTCGGATACGTCACGCCCATTTCACCACCCATCCTGGTGTTTCTGCTGGACGAACTCTGGGCGGACCGGGATGTTTCGGCCTGCTCTTCGATGATGACGGTGACCAGATCGCCCACGGCGCGGGCGCTGGTATCGGCGGTCAGCCGCATGGCCAGCGCCCAGGACGGTTTGGGCTCTTCGGCCTGCGCGGCGGCGAGACCGAGCATCAGCCCGATCAAGGCGGCGCTCGGCCACAGCCCGGCACGTTTGTTAAGGGTTTTCATGATGTCCGCCTTTCTTGTTTTTTTTGCGACCACTCAGTGGTCGCAAAGAGAGTGTAAAAATTTGGAACCGTTATGTTTGTATAGGTCGCAAAGAGCGTGTAAAAGCTATGGTTGTGTTTTAAAAGTCGACGGTGGCTTCGCGGACGTCGGTGAGGCGCACGAGGAACCGGCGTCGCGATGTTTCGTTCATGCACATGATGCGTTCGCCACGTCGGCCGTTGGCCAGGGCGGTGGCGCGCAAGGCCACCTGAAGCCCGCCGCGCATGGCCACGACATTGACGGTGTCGCCCCGTCGCGCGTTGATGGGCGGAACCAGGAAATGGGGGGCTAACGGCTGGCGCGCGCGGATGTCGCGGTTGGCTTCCAGTCCGAAGACCGGTTCTTCGCCGGACAGGAAATTCTGGGCGGCATCGGGCGACAACCAGAGCACATCGAGATCCTGCGCCTCCAGCACATGGCCGCGTGCCAACTGACGGGCGGCGACCCAGACCTTTTGCATAGGTTCGACTTTGGCCGACACATCGACGATACGAACTGAACTGCCGCCGGATGTCGCAATTTCGGCGGAAAATCGGTAGTAATTCGGACGCTCGCCGGAGGTCATGCTCAGCACCCGGATTTCAGGTTCGAGTTCGGATGCGGGAATTTCGATGTCGGACGGCTCGCATTCGATATGCAGTTCGGCGTCCTGCCATGGAGGCTGGGCGCCGGCAAAGGCGCGCACGGCGGCATGCAGCTTTTCCGCCGCCAGCAGCGTACCGGCCCGTTGCAGCGAGAGATGGGCTTCGCCCCGCAACACGACATGGCGCATGTCCTGATACTGGTTCAGGGCGGCGGCAATCATGGTCAGGGAGACCTGAGCCGGCTCGCCGGGCTGGGGCGCCTTGACGATTTCACGGTCGCGCCAAGTTTCGGGCAATGCGTTGGGCGAATGCGCAATATCCCGCAACAGCACCATGCCGCCCTGAATAGAGTCGTTCGAACGCAACTCGATCATCTGCGCGCGGGCCAAACCGGTTGCGGCCAGCCAGCCGGACAGGAGCGCGGCCAACCATGGCATTGCGCAATTTTTTCGATGTGTCATAACATGTGCCTTTCAAGACCCGATGACCCGATGACTTGATGACACGCGGGTTACGGTTTACACTTCACGGTTTTCTTGCTTCATCTCCCGTTCCCGCGACCAAGGTCGCAGGGGACGCCTTGCCCACTGTACAATCCCATAACGCATTGGAATAGTGGAACAGTGGAAGAATGGAATGTTGTAAACCATTGAAAGCCATTGGCGTCGCCTTTGCCATACGCTTGCTTTTCGCGCAGTGCGTTGCAGAATTTGCGACAGAGGAAATCGCCATTTCGGCTTGCTATCATTGTTCCAACATTCCCCCGTTCCATTATTCCATGGGTGACAACTGCTTCCCGCCCGCCGCCTATCTCAAATTATTCGCCTGGCCCATCATCTCGTCGCTGGCCCGAATCGCCTTGGAGGCGGCTTCATAGGCACGTTGGGAGGTGATCATGTTGACCAGTTGTTCGGCGGCGTTGACGTTGGAGGCTTCCAGATGCCGTTGCGCGATGAAGCCGACGCCGTTTTCGCCGGGGTTCTGCCCGGTTTGCGGGTCGCCGCTGGCTTCCGTGGCCTTGTACAGGTTCTTGCCGACGGAGCGCAGGCCGGCCGGATTGATGAAGCGCACGAGGGTCAGGCGCGATTTGCTGACCGGCGAACCGTTCACGATGGTCGTAAAGCCGCCGTCGGGAGCGATGGTCACATCGGTGGTACCGGGATCGATCGTGTCGAAACCGGAAACCCGGTAGCCGTCGAGGGTCACGACTTCGCCGTTGCCATTGATCTTGAAAGAACCGTCGCGCGTGTAGCCCGAATCGCCGTCCGGCATGATGACCTCGAAAAAGCCGTCGCCTTCGATGGCCATATCGAAATCGCCGCCGGTATTGATCAGGGCGCCTTGCTGGAAAGTTCGGGCGATTCCGGCAACGCGGGTTCCATGCCCGACCTGTATGCCCACGGGCACCTGCCCTTCCCCGCTGTCGGCGCCGGGCGTGCGCAAGCTGGAATAGAGCATGTCCTGAAAACTGATATGACTGGTTTTAAAGCCCGTCGTGTTGATGTTCGCCAAATTGTTGGCGAGGGTATCCATCGAGAGCTCCTGGGCTCTCATGCCGGTTACGGCCGACCATAATGCGCGTTCCATGTTTTGCCTCCTTAAAGGCGGGCTTCGCCCCTTAAATCTCAGATTTCAAATTTCAAATTTCAAATGATGCATTGCATCTGGAATTATGGAGTATTGGAAAAGTGGAATGTTGTAAATCATTGACAGCCTGTGGTCGTTTCTTTTTCTTCCGTTTGCCGGTCGCGCAATGCGTTGCATAATTTCCGACAGATGAAAGCGTCGTTTCGGCTTGGTATCATTGTTCCAACATTCCTTCATTCCATTATTCCATGGGATGATGACAGTGAATTCAAATCAAAAACGCTAGCCGGACAACTGCCGGATGGTTTCGCCAGCGCTTTGATCCAATTGCTTGAGCATGCGCTGACTGATCTCGAAAGAGCGGGTTGTTCCGATCAGTTCCGCCATTTCCTCGTAAATCGATGTGTTAGCGCCTTCGACAGCGCGATTGGTGGCGCGACTGTTTTGCGGAATTTCCGGCTCGACATCGGCCGGCGCGGAAAACAGGGTCGGACCGACACGGTTCAGTACGGACGTGTCGGAAAATCCGGCCAAACGAATCGCGCCCAGTTCCCGCTCGTCGCTACGCAAGGTTCCGTCGGCGTCCACGGTCAGTTGCGACAGATCGGCGTCCGGCGGCAGGGTCAGGGGTCCGTCGCGGCCCTGCACGACAAAGCCGCCCGTTGTCACGAGCTGTCCATTGGGATCGAGTTGAAACCGGCCGTTGCGCGTGTAAAACGTGCGCTCGTCCTGTTCGACCACAAAGAAACCGTCTCCGTTGATGGCAAAATCCAGCGGATTGTCGGTCGTGCGCAGGGGGCCCGGTGAAAAATCGACGGACCGCCGAGCCGCCTGACTGTATCCGGAATCCGGCATGCCAGGCACCGACGCTTTTTCGACCATGGCATCGAACGCGCTTTGCGAGCTGACTGTTTTCTTGTATCCGGGCGCGGCGCTGTTGGCCAGATTGTCGGTGACCGCTTCCAGCCGATCCATCTGGTACAACATGCCCCGCAAAGTTGCATTGGAAGAAATCGCATTCATGACCGTTCATGAAGCAAGCCGCATGCCGTGGCGGGAGGGGGGCGCTGGTGGGCGCTGGTGGCTGAG
>SLMC01000164.1 GCA_007133745.1 Kiritimatiellia bacterium | reverse complement strand
GGAATGGTGTTCACTTCCAGCACGTACAATTGGCCGTCCGGCGCCATGCGCAAATCGGCACGCGCGAATCCCCGACAGCCCAACGCCCGAAACGATTCCAGCCCCCAATGCCGGCACGCCCGATCCGCTTCCTCGGTCATGCCCTGCGGAGACCGATAAATCGTATGGCCTTTCGTGTATTTGGCCGTATAGTCGTACCAATCGTTCTCGGCCACAATCTCGACAATCGGCAGCGCCGTCTCGCCCACGATGCCAACCGTCAGCTCGCGACCCGGAATATAGCGTTCCACAACGGCTTCCGGCCAATAGGATAGCGCGTCGCGCAGCGCCGGCTCCCATTGCGCCTCCTCGAAGACACGATGAACACCGAAACTCGACCCCTGACTGGCCGGCTTGACCACGACTGGCAAGCCTAGCGTTCTGGACTGGCCCGCACGCAATACCTCGTATTCCGGAGTGGGAATTCCAGCCTCGACAAAAATCCGCTTGGCCCGCACCTTGTCGAACGCCCGACGACTCGCCTCGGCGCCCGATCCCGTGTAGGGCATCCCGGCCCGGTCCAGCAAAGCCTGAACCTGACCGTCTTCCCCGAACGCGCCATGCAAGGCGATGAACACCGCGTCAATATCCGGCGGGAGCGCCAGTGTCGCCGTCTTTAAATCGATGGGCACGACCTCGTAGCCCGCTTCCGTCAACCCCTGAACCACGGCGGCGCCCGACCGCAACGAAACCTCGCGCTCCGCGGATATGCCGCCCATCAGTACGCCAACACGCCGAAACGCGCGCGGGGCCGTCACGGCCGCTCCCAGATATCGATTTCCGGCTCGAGCGTCACGCCGAACCGAGCCTGCGCCGCATCCCGCGCCAACGCCAGCAACGCCAGCAAATCCGAGGCGCAAGCGCCCCGCTCCAACACCGCAATATTGGCATGCTCGTTCCGCAGCGTCGCCGCGCCCACCCGACATCCTTTCATCCCCGACTCCTCCAGCAAACGCCCGGCCTTGTCGCCGGGCGGATTCTTGAACACCGATCCTGCCGACCGCAATCCGCGCATCCATGAACGGGCCCGAGCCAACGTCCGGCGTCGCGCGCGGACGGCATCGCTCCGGCCCGGCTCCAACAGAAACGCGGCCTCCAAAACCACGGTCTCGCGCAGCGCCGCGCAACGCCGATATGAAAAATCCAACGCATCCGCCGACCAACGCCGCATGCGGCCGCTGCGGTCCATCGTGCGCACCCACGCCACGCGATCGCCGATTTCTTCGCCCGGCACGCCCGCGCTCATCACCAACGCGCCCCCGACCGTGCCCGGAATCCCCTCGAGAAACTCCAGTCCGATCAACCCCTGCTTTTCCGTAAAATCCAGCAGTCGCGCCAACGGCGCGGCGGCCCCGCACACCACCAGGGAACCGCCCGATTCCGAAACCTCTTTTCGGATCGACCCGAAGGCCCGACCCGACAGCCGAGCCACAATGCCGTCCACCCCGAAATCGCTTGCCAGCACATTGCTGCCCCCGCCCAGCATCCGCAACGCAAGCTGTTCTCGCTCCGCCAACGCGACCAGCGCGCGCAGATCGGATTCCGACCCGACCGTCACCCAGACATCCGCGCGGCCGCCCGCTTTTAATGTGGTTTTCCCAGCCAGCGTTTCGTTCATGCGTACGGACGACGCCGGCGACAGCCCGTCAAACCAGCGATTCGCATTTTGGCTTGGTCCCCTGCCGCCTTGCGCGGCAGGGGTCTGAGATTGGGGGGGAAAGGCATGGCTATCCACCCCAATCTCCCGTTCCCGCGACGCAAGGTCGCGGGGGACGGCGTCCACTCCCGACACAGCGGCGGGCTCGCCGAACCGGTCGGCCGCCCATTCGGCCAGACGCTCGACATCGCCCGCCCCCGCGATCATCAGGCAGTCGCCCGGCTTCAGCATGGACGGCAGCGCCTGTCGGACCTGATTGAAATTCATGGCCAACCGCAGCCGATACGTCAAGCCCGCCTGCTCGGCATCGCTGCGCATGCGGGCATAAAGATCCCAGTGCGCGCCGCCAGGAATCGGCGCTTCGGACGCCGCATAGACCGGAAGCAGAATCACCGTATCAGCCCCGTCGAACGCGGCCGCGAAATCGGCCGCCAACAAGCGCGTCCGCGTGTAGCGGTGCGGCTGATACACGACGATCCGACGCCGACCCGGAACCATGCCGATCAACGCGGCAATTTCCGACGGATGATGCGCATAGTCGGACACGACCGTGAGATCGGGCCGATCCGTCAGCTTTTGGAATCGGCGCCGCGGCAAGCCGGCGTCGGCCAGCGCCGCCGCAATCTCGGCAGGCGTCACGCCGAGCGTCAACGCCGCCGCCGCCGCGCCCAGCGCGTTCAACACATTATGCCGACCGGGAAACGGCAGAAACACCTCCGTTACGGGCGTCCCGTCCACGCACAGCGAAAAACGCTGACCGATCCCGTCGCCCACAAGGCGTTCCGCGCGAATATCGGCTTCAGGCGCGAACCCGAAACTTCGCGCATGGGCCAGCCCCGCGCAGAGTCTTCGGGCGCCCGGATCCTCCAGCGCATACAGCACATGCCGCGCCGTACGGGCCGCAACCGTTCGGAAACACGCCTCGAACTCGGCCGGTCCGGCGAAATGCTCCATGTGATCGAACTCGACATTGGTGATCACCGTCGTATCCGGCGCATAGAGCGCCAACGTCCCGTCGCTCTCGTCGGCCTCCGCCACGAACGGTTCCCCATCGCCCAAGTGCGAAACACCCAAAACTCCGTCGTTTAAAACCGTCTCGCCCCCGATGCACCACGAAGGGGCTTTGCCCGCCCGCATTAGAATTTGCGTCAGCAGCGAACTGGTCGTCGTTTTGCCGTGGGTTCCGCAGACCGCGACCGAGCCCGGCCCGGACAACAGCGCAGCCAGCATAGCGCCTCGCGAAAACACGGGCAGACTCATGGCGCGCGCCCGCTGCAATTCCGGCAGATCGTCCGGAGCCGCCGCGCTTCGAATCACGGCCGACACCGTAGCGTCGAGATGGGCGGGGTCGTGGCCCGCAGCCACCGCGACACCCTGCGCCTTCAACCACTCGGCCAGACGGTTGGGCGCGACATCGCACCCGCTCACCGTGAACCCGCGCCCCCGCAACAGAGCGGCCACGCCCGCCATGCCCACGCCGCATACGCCCACGCCGTGAACATGCCCGCGCGACCCCGCCAGAAAATCGCTCGCCGTAATTTTTTTCATCTAAAACGAATCCGCTTGCATTAAAAGTTGGATACCATCTCCTTCGTAGGACCGACATTCTGTCGGTCGCTTCCCAGGCTGAAAGCCTGACATGTAATCCTTTCGTGTTCTTGAAATCCGCTTTTGTTTGTTTAAAGGCGTCAAGATGCGGGAAATCAATAAACGCGAATTGTTTGAGCAAACGAGCCGAAGATATAGCAGGGTATAATGCGGGTGGCAAACATTTTAGGTGCGACGATAGCGGCGACGAGAAGGGTGGACGATCAAGTCCCAACTCGTCATCCGTTCTCGCGAATCCTATCGGAGACAGCTTTCTCTTGTGATTGTCGATCCCTACGGAGAACAGCTCCGCACGGATTTGGGATTGAGAGAGTGCGATTAGGATCGGCGAGCGGCAACTGCTGGGGTGCAGCAAGGTTGTATCGTGGTGACCGCGATCGCCCTGCAAGCGTGAATATCGCGCAGACCGGAACGGAATCGGACGAAGCCATCCCGGCGCCGGTCTGGCGCTGGCCAACGTGCATACCGATTTACGGATTTCGCTGGGAACAGACAAGCGGGGCGCAACCCTGACACTGTACGACGACGAGGACGAACGAGTATTCCGAGCGCCGAAAGGGAAACAGTGAACCGTGCGTTCGTGGGTTCGTGCGTTCGTGGGTTCGTGCGCTCGTGCGTTTGTGGAGCCGGAAAATGACCGGAGGCAAAGAAAGAATTTTAACCACGGAAAACGCGGAATACACGGAAAAAAGTTGGAACTACGAAATGCGCGAAAACACGCGAAAAGAAGAGTTTTGAACAGAAGGCAACGAAGAGGGTAAAAGTCCGTAATCCGTAGTCCGTAGTCCGTAGTCCGTAGTCCCTGGTCCCCCTCAGCCCTTTCTTCAGATCGACTACGATGGACGATATGGAAGGCGCGAACCGAGCAGGGCGCGCAGTTTTTTGTCTTTATATCTTCTTGATAGTCAACGATATGTGTACCACCCCCCCCCGGAATCGCAAGCGTTTTTTTCTTGCTCTTATCGGAAATGCCACGTATATTTCGCGCCATAGTATCAAAGATTGATTTCTTCCGACTCAAAAGGAACGGCATGAAAAGAACAGGCAAGCGATGGCTGTTGGCGGCGGTTCTGGCGGGGCTGTTCGTCGGGGCGAGCACATGGACGGACCCGGTCGGACAGGCGTTCGCGGGCACGCCGTGCACGGGCCACAACATGACCAAGCACGGGCGTGTTCATCGCGGAAGACCCATCGCCACGCGGGCCAACGTCAAGGTCGGGGCAAGAGCGCCTGTTTGGCTGTCCGGCGACAACGCGGACAATCTGGGCTATGTCTGTCCGGAAACGGAGCTTCGGTTCCATTTGCAGGCGCACGACTACGACACGCACGTATGCCTGGCGCCGCCGACCGAGGACGATGAGATCAAGAACTACATAGAGAACAACCGGCGATTGAACGTGAGGGTGACCCGGCCGTTTCTGTGGGTATTCAATCGCCGGGTCACGCGCGTACCGCTGACGAGCCCTGCGGGCGATACAAACGTCTTTGTGCGGGCCTGGCGCGAGGTGGATAAGGCAACGATCCGCGAAGATCAGGCTGGGCGGACGTTGACTCTGACCTACCGGGGAAATGTTCGCGACGTTCGTTGCGTAACGTCCATATCGGAGCAGAACCATGGCCCCAGCCGGGATCCCCGAGCCAGATTGGGAGGGTACCAGGCAAAGCTGAGCGTTGTCATGACGGAACTGGACGGGCTACGTGTGTACGATCCGAAGCTGGAACAGGCGGGTTCGGCGCCGATCCGCTACCGGATTCGCGCGCCTTCGAATGTCGGGTTCAATCCGCGTGTGGAACTGAGCGTGCGCGACGGCAGCGACGTGGTGGCCATGCTTGCCGACGGCGCCGCGCCGATCAACCAATGGGTCGAGGAGACATGGGACGGACGCTGGGAGCCCGGCACGGCGCACGAGGGAAAATTCGCCGACCCGCGCCGCTACGCGGTTCTGCTGAAGGTATTCGATGCCGCCACGGCCTCCGCACCGTTTTGCTCGCGGACCAACGACATGCATGTGGTGCGGCTGGGCGTCAACGAAATTCGATTCGAGAGCGGCGCGGCTGGGCAGTGGATTCCGCTGACCTATCATCAGACGCACCGCCGGGACGACAATGGCGACGGGCGGTCGGCGCCGGGCGAACGGTTTCCGGCTCCGGCGGCAGCCAGGCCCTTGGCCGACGTACTTTGGCGACTGGGCGCACTGCAGAACGACGAGCTGAACGTGGACTGGACGCAAGGGGTGAACGCGGGCACGGCCCGTCCGAGTCTGCCGCCGAATCCCGAGACGTTTTTCCCCG
>SLMC01000104.1 GCA_007133745.1 Kiritimatiellia bacterium | reverse complement strand
ATCAAGTCCTCGATGCGGGCCAGGTTCTTGGGAATGTCCCGTACGATCAGCACATGCGACTTGCGGTCGAAGAGGCGGTCGGATCCCTCTTCCTGCGGCACGAACCGTTCGATAGCTTCGATGATCTTGATGCGGCCGTCGCCGGTTTCCAGTTCCTCGCTGGACAGGCCTTTGCGCAGCCGATACATGCGCGTGGTCATGGGCGTGCCCGGTTCGCCCGGCGTACCGGGCGTGACCCACAGGATGTTTTCGCCGACATAGAGCGTGACGCCCAAATTGCGGGAGACGTAGTCCAGGATTTCGGAAAGCGGCACGTCCTGGGCATGCAGGGTGAGGGTCGGCGGGTTCTCGTCGGCGCTCAAGGCGTCGTCGGCGATGATGTTGACGTTTTCCGAGGCGCCGATGGCCAGGATGAAATCGCTCAAGGTCACGCCGTCCAGATGAACAGTCACCTTGCGGTCCAGCGCCTGCTGCATGGCGGAAGGCGCGCTGCGCAAGGGACCGGTCAGACCGCGTACCGGGCGACGCAGTCCGTAGGTGTCGGGCACGGCGTTGCGCTCTTTGGCATCGACCGCCATGCGGCGCGAGGTCATGCTGGAGCGCAGGGCGGCGGCTTGGGCGCGCTCTTCGGTGAGCGCCGCCACGATTTGCGTTTGCAGCTCGGCCAGGCCCGGCATCAGCGGATCGCGTCGCGCCAGGTCGATGCATTCGATCATGGCGGCCGTGTGGCGACCTTGTTCGAACAGGGCTTCAGCCCGGGTCAGCGTCGCCGGACGCGGCTCCGGCCGACGCCCGGCATCGGGCGTCATGCAGCCGGTTGGCAGCAGAAGCGCAAGCAAGGCAAGAAAAGCAATTGTTTTCATAGGTCAATGTCCGGAATCAAGCTGGAACCTCGCAGTACATGGAATAGGAGTGAGGCGCAGGCGAGCGCCCGCCGTCGCATTTCATCCCTTCCAAATGGAACTCTATGGCTTCTCTCATGGTTCTTTCGACTTCCTTTTGCGTAGCGCCGGCAGCAACGCAACCCGGAATATCGGGAGAATAGGACGAATAGCCCGTTTCCGTTTCTTCCACGACGACAAGATACTTGTTCATTTCAACCTCGCTTGCTTGCGACATAAGTCATGCGGCTAACCCAAGCGTAGCATGGGCATCCTGCCCATGAAAACGCGGGCGGGACGCCCGTGCTACCGTCAGCATGCCGCGACAATACTGATGCTAATGTATCATTATTGCACATAGGGCAGCGCCTCCCATTGCAGCGGCGCCCGAAACACATTGCCCGCATAGGAGACATTGATGCTTAAGCCGTATTCGTTTGCGTCAAACGGATGTCCTGCCTTGAGTTTATAAGTCATCTTGTCATAATGATGATAGCACCGTATCATTGGGAAAAACGCGGGATCGTATGGTTCGTCGTTGCTCCAGGCATCGCCATTCATGAGCTGATCGAGTTTGACGGTTTTCCAGGAATTTGTCGAGCCCTCTACCCAACTGCATTCGGCCGCATTGAACTCGTACAGGTAGCTGCATGCCTCAATAGCTGTATTGCGGGTTGGGTGATTGTTCCCATCATTGTCGTTCGTTTCCTCGAATTGGTCGCCAATGATGCTTGAGGGAACTCCAATTGGTTTCGATCCGTCTTTCCCCCGCGAGGGATCGGACCTGCAGATCAGGGTTTGTTCGCGGCCGTAGGGGAGATAGTTGGGGAAGAGGGTGGAGAGCCAGTCGGGGAGTTCTTCCTGATGGTCGTCCTGATACATGATGATGCTGAGGCTCAACTGGTGCATATTGCTTTCGCAATTGGTTTGGCGGGCTCGTTCGCGGGCTCGGTTGACGGCGGGCAGAATCAGCCCGGCCAATATTCCGATGATGGCGATGACCACCAGCAATTCGATCAGGGTGAACGCCGGTTCACGTGTTTTAAGCCCTATTCTCATAATGGTTTGAAGAATAGCCGTGTTTCCGACTATTGGCAAGATGTTTTTTTAGAGGTGACTAAGATAGTCGGGCTAATTTCTATTTTGCGCGGGCCCTAAGTGTTCCGATTTGCGGTTCAACGGCTCTTTTTAAGCTCGCACACTCCCAACCCCACATACCCACACACTTTTTAGGATAATACACCCCCATTTTTGAGACATTGAGGCTTTGAGACGGGGTTAAATCACCGCTAAGGCGGGCTGTCGCCCGCAACCGATCCGAGTGTGTGGGTATGCGGGGTTGGGAGTATGTGAGTCTAGCCCCGGAATAAGCGAGGTTTTCGTCGCGAGAGCGCGCAAACGTCTGCGGGTGATTGAGGCGGGGGCGGCGATTCTCTGGAATATGGGTGAAAAAAAAGAGGCCGTTCAGTCAGGCAGGTTTCTTTGGGTCCGAATCAATAAATAAGGATTATGTCGGGGCCCTCTCCTACCTGCCCAACTGACGGTCGCCTTTATATAGAGCATAGGGCGTGCCAGATTGTTCGTGCCAGCGGTTTTGACAGGCGTTTTAGGGTTTTTAGCGTGAAAACGGTGAAAAAATAACGGGATGTAAAATGAGAGGTCAGAGGGGCTTGGCCGCCAATGGTCGTTCGGTTGGCTGAGAGCGGCCAAAAAAATCTTGCAGGGGGAGAAGCTGAGTTAACATAAAAAGAGCAGACAAACGAAACTAGGACGCGACAGTTGTACATATGCAGCCACGCACTAAGGCTCGATGTTCAGATCGCCCATGCGTCGGCGAAGCTTTCCGCGGGACAATCCCAAGAGCCGCGCGGCGGCCGAGACATTGTTTCCGCTGCGCGAGAGCGCTTCCCGATAAAGTGTTTTTTCCACATCCTCGAACCGGATGCTCTCCATGGTCCATCCCGCGTCGGGATCGGAATGCCCGGCGGACGGAACGAAGGATTTGGGAAGATCGTCGTCGGTCAGTACGCCCTCGTGTCGGCAGTGAATGACGCTGCTTTCGACGATATTGCGCAATTCGCGAACATTGCCGGGGTAATCGTAGGCGCAGAGCATGTTCAACGCAGTGTCTTCTATGCCGTCGATCAATTTGCCCATTTCCGCGGCGAACTGCAAGGCGAAATAGAGCGCCAGCAGCGGGATGTCTTCCTTGCGTTCACGCAGAGGAGGTTGACGGATGACGCAAACGTTCAGCCGATAGTACAAGTCCTGCCGAAAGCGCTTCTTTTCGACCAGGGCCTGCAAGTCCTGATTGGTTGCCGCCACGATCCTGACGTCCGTGGACAGCTCCTTGTGTTCGCCAATGGGCAGAAAAGTCTTCTGTTCGAGCAGGCGCAGAATCTTGGCTTGCGACTTGAGGGGCAAATCGCCGATTTCATCGAGAAACAACGTTCCGCCTTCCGCGGCTTTCAGATAGCCGCCGCGCGTTTCCACCGCGCCGGTGAACGACCCGCGCCGATGCCCGAACATTTCCGACTCGAACAGATCTTCGGGAATGGACGGGCAGTTCACCGTCAGAAACAGCTTGTCCCGGCGCGGACTCGACTGATGGATGGCGTGCGCGGTCAGTTCCTTGCCGGTTCCGCTTTCGCCCTGAATCAGCGCTGTGGCCGTTGTGGCCGCCAGATCCACAATCTTTTCGGCGATCTGCTTCATGGGCGCGCTTTGCCCAAGCATGACGCCGTGCCGCCGCGAATGAGGCCGGTTCTCGTCGGAAAGCGTGTGCACTTGACTGGTGAGCAGCTCCTTTTCCTGGCGCAGCATTCTGAATCGGCGGGTTCGTTCCATGGCGGCGCGCAGCGACGAGAGATCGAAAGGCTTTTCAAAGAAATCGGTGGCGCCTTCGCGCAGCGCGCGAATGGCAATGTCCACATGGCTGTGCGCGGTCATGAAAATGAAATCGCACTGAGGATCCGTGTCCTTGACCTGCTTGAGAACCTGAAACCCGTCGCATTCCGGCATGTAGATGTCGCAAATCACAATGTCCACGCCATGGTCCCGAATCCAAGCCAAGCCCTCCTGCGGATTCTGATAGGTCAGCACCTCGAACCCGAAATCCTTCAGGGCCGCCTTCAGAGCTTTCAAAATCATTGCGTCGTCGTCGATGACGACCACTTTCATGTAGCTATGGTCTTGTATGGCTTCTTCGCTCATGAGAAGGCCATTGAACGCTATGGCGCGCTTGTCGTCCAGCACAAAATTCGCTTGCGTCAATCCCCGGCAAAGGATATGACTATCACCCTCGTTGAACAGAAGGCAACAGAGGCTGAAGAGCGTGGAAAGTATTTGAACGTAAAACACCGTCGCCCCATGGAATAATGGAATGGGGGAATGTTGGAGCAAAGATAGCAAGCCGAAAGGGGGATTCCCTCCGTCGAAAGTTCTGCAACGCACTGTGCGCAAGGCAGACTGCAGAACAAGCGCCGCCGACGGGCTGTCAAAGTTTTACAACATTCCAATCTTCCACTATTCCAAAATTCCAACTGAAACCTGTTCTCTTAAACAATGTGCGGGGGCGCCATGCGACAGCGAAAGAGAAAACACGCGTTGACAGGCCCGCGCGAGGAATGGCTGTACGGACGCCAGGCCGTCCGCGAGGCGCTCAAGGCGCGACGCCGGGACCTGTTCGGGTTGCATGTGCGCGAAGGACATGGAATCGATGAGCGGGACGAAGCCATGTCGGCGTTGATCGCGTCGGCCGGCGTCAACGTGAGTTTCGAAGACGCGCGTTGGTTCGAACGGACTTTGGGCTCCGTTCATCATCAGAATATGGCCTTGCGGACGGGGCCGTACCCGTATCGCGACTTCAAGGAACTGTTGTCCGAGATCGAAGCTGGCGATGAGCCCGGTTTTTGGCTGCTGCTGGATCATGTTCAGGATCCGCAAAATCTCGGGTCGCTGATCAGAACGGCCGATGCGGTCGGCGTCCATGGCCTTTTGCTGCCCAAGGATCGGGCGGCCGGTGTCACGCCGGCCGCCGTGCGCGCCTCGGCGGGCGCATCCGAGCATGTGGCCGTATGTCGCGTGGTCAATATTGTGCAATCGATGGAGACCTTGAAGAAGGCCCAAGTTTGGCTGACGGGTCTTGAGGCGACTCCCGACGCCAAGCTGTACACGGAGTTGGATTATGCTTGCGCCACAGGCCTGGTTCTGGGCGGGGAAGGGCGCGGGCTGAGCCGGCTGGCCCGCGAGCGCTGCGACTGGCTGGCGCGCTTGCCCATGTTCGGGAAGGTCGAATCCCTCAACGCGGGCGTCGCCGGCGCGATCGCCATGTACGAAGTCGCCCGCCAACGGGCGCAACCCGACTGACCTGGCCATTCACCACGAAGAGATCAGCGCGGCAAAGCCGCAACCAAATCAGAAAAAAACGATAAAAAGGGTTGACGGTTCGGGTTTGGCATGATATTTTAAGTTCAAACAATAGAGAAATCTATCGATTGCGGGGTGGAGCAGCCTGGTAGCTCGTCAGGCCCATAACCTGAAGGTCGTAGGTTCAAATCCTACCCCCGCTACCACTTTGAAAGGGTCTGAAAGCAATTTCAGGCCCTTTTTTATTGGTCGAAATCAACCGGGAATGGACTGATTGGTGCCGAGTTTGGTTTGAGCATGAAGGGGCAGTGGCCACGACAAAAGACTTGCCCAGGGCGCGGTGATGGAGT
>SLMC01000276.1 GCA_007133745.1 Kiritimatiellia bacterium | reverse complement strand
CGGCATTCCGTTCGGCTGGGTCCCATCCTTGGCCGCAAAAAGCAGATGATGAAGGTGCGCGGGACAACCTTGTATCCGCAAGCCGTGTTCGACGCGCTGAACCGGGCGCCGGGCGTGACGGAATACTATGTGCGGGCGACGGGCCGGGATCGGCTGTCGGACGAGGTGACCGTGCATGTGGCGGGCGACGAGCGGTTGAAATCGGAAGCGGATTTGGCCGAGCTGTTGCAGGCCGTTTTGCGGGTGAAGCCGACCGTGAAGATCGAGCCGGAGTCCGTTGTGCGGGCGCGGGTGTACGATCCGCGTTCGAGAAAACCGATTCGCTTTTTCGACGAACGCTGACATGGAGACAAACGGGAACAGTTCAGCGCCGTTCCATGGAACGATGGCATGATGGAAGGTTGGAATAATGACACAGGAAACAGGGACAGACCCTGCCGTCGGCAGTCTTTGGTCTAAGGTCTTCGGTCTAATGGCTTTTATTCCCTTCGTTGCCTTCCGTGCAAAAAAGCTGATGTTAACGATAGGCTTGGCCGTGGCGCTGATTCCAAGCGGTTCGGCGTTGGCCGAGACGGCCTGGTCCCGTTCGCTGTGGGAACGCACGCGAGCCGATCATATCGAGTTTTACGCCGGCGACAACATGGCGTGGCTTTACGGCGGGGTTGTCGTCGCCGCGACATTGTCCAATACGGGGGGGGATGCGAAGATCGACGACTGGTATCAGACTCGGATTCGCCATTCCGGAACCGATGCCTTCTCGGACTTCACGCGCCTTTTCGGGGAAGGCGCCTTAACGGTTCCCTTGTTTATCGGCGCCTCTTTTTCCGGTTATATCGTGCCGGATGCGGAGGTTGCCGGAGCGCTGGAGGAATGGGGCGAGCGTTCTTTGCGCAGTATCGTCATAGGCGTGCCGCCAGTTTTTGTCTTGCAGCGCATTACGCGCCATTCGCGCCCCAAAGCCGACAAGGATGAAGACTGGAAGACCGATCACAACAAGGGCGTGTCCGGTCATGCCTTCATGGGGGCGATCCCCTTTATCTCCGCCGCGAAGATGACGGACAACATGGCTGTGAAAAGTCTGTGCTATCTCGGGTCTCTTTTGTGCGGTTATTCCAGAGTCAACGACGAGGGGCATTATTTGTCTCATGTGCTGCTGGGCTGGGGGTTGGCCTATTTGGCGGAGACGGCCGTCGACCGTTCCATGAACGGAGGAAGGCAAGCGACGCGGTGGGATCCCTGGTGGATGAACGGCTATGTCGGCTTGTCGTTCAGCGTGGACTTTTAATCGAACCGCTTTGATGCGTCAGGCCTTCGGCCTGCAAGAGGAAATCATTTTGAAACAACGTTGCAGGTCAGGTTGTAACATGCTGTTTCCTGAAACCTGAACACTGAAATCTGTTCTCTCGGACAAGTCCGGCATAGTCTTGACATGTGGTCCGCCGAGTCGTATGTTTTTTCTTTTGCCATTGATTCTTGCGAGCCGTTTCGCGACCGGGTTGCCATGGCTCGAAAAGGACTGTTATGAACGGATGTCAAAACCTGCTGGGCGATTTCGAGTTTCCCCTCGAGGATATCGAAGCGGCTGTGCGGCAACGGCGACTGCTGTCGATGGAAATCGAGTTCAGTCGCCAGTGCAATTTCCGATGTCCATATTGTTATGTGGACGATATCCCGTCCATTTCAGATGAAATGAGTCCTGAACAGATTCGCGATGTTCTGGTTCAGGCCAAGGCTCTGGGCGCTCGCAGGATTATTGTGCTGGGTGGCGAGCCCATGGTTTATCCCCGTATTTTCGAGATGCTGGATTTTATCGGCGAGCTGGGCATGGAGGTGGAGCTGTTCACGAACGGGACTCGCATGGATCGGGATGCGGCCCGGTTCCTGTTCGAGCGCAATGTCAAGGTGGTCTTGAAGATGAACACGCGCGATCCCGAGCTGCAAGACATTCTGTCGGGCTTCAAGGGCGCGCACGACATTATCCAGTCGGCGTTGCACAACCTTGGCGAGGTTGGGTATCCGGGCGAAGGCAAGATTTTGGCGATCAGTTCGATCATATGTCGGCACAATGCGGACGAGCTGGTCGACCTGTGGCGTTGGCTACGGGATCGGAACATCGAACCTTACTTCGAGATGTTGACTCCGCAGGGGCGCGCGGACCGCAACGAGAATCTGCAGATCGACAGCGAACAGGCGCGCGAGATATTCGAGCGCATTGCCGAAGTGGACCGCACCGAATACGGACGACAGTGGGATCCGCAGCCGCCACTGGTGGGCAATCGTTGCCTGCGCCACCAGTTTTCCGTGCTGGTTAACGCCTGCGGGGATGTGCTGCCGTGCGTTGGCGTAACGATCCCGGTCGGCAATGTGCGGAAACGCAAGCTCAAGGAGATTATCGAAGACAGCGAAGTGATGCAGGATTTGCGGGGTTATCGTCGAACCATAACCGGTCCGTGCGCTCGCTGCGACAAGGCTGAAACCTGTTACGGCTGCCGCGGTGCGGCCTATCAGTTGACCGGCGACTACAAGGCTTCGGATCCGCTCTGCTGGAGAAATCAGGGCTGGAATGTTCGGGAGGCCGCCTTGCCCGCTGCGGCGGACCGGTTCCTTCCGCAAAAGGATCCGATGCGCGTGGTGGACCGCCTATTGTCCGTCGGTGAACGCTCGGCGGTCCTGGACCTGACGGTTCCCTCGAATTCGCCGTTTGTTTCCGCCGACGGCATTTTGGACGAGTCGGCGTTTATGGAAATCATGGCGCAGGGCATGGCGGCGCTGGAGGGGTTTCGCGCGCCGCCGACTAATGGAAACGGAATAAAAGGTTTTCTGCTGGGCGCGCGGGAACTGGAGATTACAGGCGTGGCCAGAGCGGGGGACCAGCTCGAAGTGTCCGTGTTCAAGGAAGCCAAACTGGGCGATTTCGGCATTGTGCGCGGTACGGTTTCCCGTAACGGCGAGACGTTGGCCCAAGGCGAAATCAAGGTGTGGCACGAGGGCGCGGCGGATCGGACGGGCGCGGAGCAGTGGAAATGACATCGCAGGCTCGGCCGTTTGGCAATAGCATTGCTTCTCGCCAATCCTAATCGCACTCTCTCAATCCCCGATCCCAGCGGAGCTGTTCTCCGTAGGTTTCGACAACCACAAGATAAAGCCGTCTCAAGCACCGCATCCGCAGACGTTTGCCCACTCTCGCGGCTAAAACCTCGCTTATTCCAGGCCTAAGCCGCCGATGTCATGGGCAGGAGATCGGGTGTTGGCGCGTCGAAATCCGCCTTTTCCCAGCGGCCTTCCATGTGCCGTCGCAAGGTCTTCAGCCCTTTGGCAAGCACTTGCCGACACCGCTCGCGCGATACGCCGAACCGCTTCGAAAGGTCGCCTAGGGAGGCGCCTTCTTCGGAAAGGTACATTTGCGCAATCATCGCGCGCGTCCGTTTGGGCAGCCGTTCCATTTCACGCTGCAAAAAAACGTTCATGTCGTGACGTTCCGTTTCGTCTTCCGGCGATATCGCCTTCGTGTCGGCCATGGTTTCCGACCAGCGGCTGACGCCTTCGGTGCAGGCCATGTCTTCCAGCATGGAGACATCCAGTCCGAAGCTGCCATGCAGTTTTTTCAGTTTGGATTCGCCGACGCCCAGTTCTTCCATCAGGATTTCGTCGGTCAAGTTTTCTCCATAGGCATGCTCGAGGCGCCGTATTTGCGACCAGTACGAAAAATGCTGCTCGGGAATGTGTATCAGTCGAGCCATTTTCAATGCGCGCCGCATGCGGTTGCGTATGATGCCGCATGCGTACCCGGCAAAGCGCACACGCTTCTGATCGTCAGAGAAACTGTAATCGACATTGTAATGGCGTGCGGCCGTCATCAGCGCGATATTGCCTTCGGCGATCAGGTCCATGCGGGTGATCTTAATGGCGGACGAAGCCAGAAACGAATCGAAATCGTGAACGCAATGCAGAACCAGAAACAAGTTGGATTCGACAAGTTCCTGAATGGCTGCTTCAACTTTCCGAGCCGACTTCCCCCTCTGTATCAGTCGGGACAGAACTACTTCGCGTTCTTTGGTGATCCGTTCGCACCGCGAAATGTCCTGCCGGTATCGTTCGCAGATTTCGCCCCCGCTTTGTATCCCCATGGCGCTGTCTCCCAAATAGTTTCCGATGTGCGATAAGCTCGTTCAAAAGCCCTTGCAACGTTTCAATAACATTAGCAATAAGCGGGCCAACAGGGTTTAACAGAAAGGTTTTGATGTGTAATAGCTTGTCAGGAAAAGCGTTGTAATTTTTCACATCTGTTTCGGAAAACAGCGGGTCAACACCGCAGTGTGTACGGCGGTACGCACATTAAGGCGAAATGTGTATACCCGGGAAAGCGCTTTACGTTTTAAGGCGGGCTAACGCCGTCCCCTTTTTCCTCGCAAAGGCGTCAGATTAAGGCGCTAATGGCGAAGTTATTTTGAAGCAACTGCTTAGGCGATGCGTTCGAGCGCGTAGCGTGCGGCTCGTGTTCCCGCGGTTTCGCCGAGCGGAACGCATACGCCCATGACCCGACAGGAAGCCAGCGCCTCGGATGTGGCGGAAAGACAGCGGCCTGCGGCCCAGAGGTTCGGGAAGCGTTTGGATTGCAGGCATTGGGCCGGGATGTCGCCGTACCGTCCGGGTTTGACATAACGATAGGCGGGTCGCGCGTTTTGGCGCCATTGCTCGATGGGCCAGGCGTTCCGGGCGGCGGAGTCGGGAAAGGAACGGGCTTCGAGCACATCGTCGGCCGTTAGCGTGTATCGGCCAAGGAGCCGGGCGCCTTCGCGCTGGACGGCATGGGGCGATGTGGCGGCGACGACGGCGTTCCTGAATTCGGCGCAACCGTTTCGCAATACGGCGAGGGCGCGCGCTACGGCCTCCTTGGCGACAGAGCGTTCGGTCTCGGGCGGCAGCGCCGGCGGCAGACTGAGCTTGCAGACGCCTTCGGTTGCGGTATCGCCGGGCTGAAACACGATGCATTGCAGCCAGGCCGGCGCCTGACGCGCGTCGACGGCTTTATGGAGCGCCATGGGGACTTTAATGGCCAGCAGGTCGGGCTCGCGCGCGTCGATGTCGGAAAACAGGATCGAGTAGCCGGCATAGGGCAGGTCGTTTTGCGGTGTCATGGGCTGGGCTGCGCCGCAGCTTTTGAGCAGGGCGCCGTCGCCGCTGCCGTCGATGACGGTTTTCGTTTTAACGACCCTCGGTTCATCCGGGTTAGCTTTGCGACTCAACTCGATGACGGCTGTTTGCGGGTCGGGGAAACGGGCGGACAGCGCTTCCGTGTCGAGCAGGATATCGAGATCGGGGGAGGGGTGCAGCAGGCCGAGCAGGGCGGTGCGCAAGGCATCGGTCTTAAAAGGCAGCGCATGAACTTTGCCCATGCGTTGTGGTTCGAGTTCGGGGTCCGAGTGTCGCAGGGCCTGGCAAAGGGTTTCGATCATACCGCCATTGAGCGCTGTGGCGGGTGGATCCGGATCGTTTTTGTAGAGTCCGCAGATGAAGCGATGGAAAACGGTGAACGGTGTTCCGCCGAGCGCGGCGCTTTTCTCGACGAGCAAGGTTGCGGCGCCCTGGCGGGCGGCGGCGGCCGCCGCCGCGAT
>SLMC01000377.1 GCA_007133745.1 Kiritimatiellia bacterium | reverse complement strand
TGCCCCAAGCTTTGTTGCATAACCACTTCGGGGTTGATATCCGGCTCAAAAAACATGTCGGTTTCGCGCTAGCGCCGGCGCCGTCGAGCGGGAGGCGGGGAAGTCTTGGCGGCGCCTTCCGAATCGGGCAACCACATTTTCACGCGAATATTCTTCCGGCCCCATTGCAATGCCGCCCGATGAGAACGGAACCAGAGATCGAGTTTATCCCCTTTAATCGCGCCGCCCCGATCCTCGACGCGCCCGTACCCGTATCCCTCCACATACACGATGGTTCCGAAAGGAATATCGCGCGGCGCGGCCACCGTGCCGTGCCTCGCCATGGCGCCGCTGGCCGTCAGGCCGATACGCTTCGGCCGGCCGGTCGCCGTCTCGATCGGGCGCCCCCGCCAATTGCGTTTCCAGCCGCAGCATTGTCCGCAATTGCAATAGGCCGTAACCGACATGACCCGTTCCTTGTCCGGCGCCCGGCTTGGCGGCCGTGTCCCGACGCATCCGGCACATCCGACCATCAACAAAACACCTGCAATGGCCGCCAGCCCGAAAAGAAATCTGCTCGCCATGATGTTCTCCCTCCCAAGGCGGGCTTCGCCCGCCACCCATTAACTAGACCCCATCCGAAAAGTGGCTGCTACGCTCTGTCATTCCGATCTTGCGAGGAATCTCGCTTCGCTAAAACGCTTTGTTTCGCGGCGGTCCGCCCTGCCTGACGGCAGGCAGGCGAGATCCCTCGCAAGCTCGGGATGACAATTTGCACCGGCAACTCCCTTTGTCGGACAGACTCTGATTACTTTGACTGCGGCCGAAAGGCGCCATTTTTTGGGGCGGCTCATCGAGTTGGAAGAAACCTGTCGGCAAACGTTTTGGAATTCCAGACATAGCGGGCCAGAGCGGTCGCGCGGGCGGCCTGCCCCATGCGCCGGCGCTCGGCGGAATCGTTCGCCAGCCGCGCCATGGCGTCGCACAAGCCCTGCGCGTTGTCAAACACAAGACCGCCGCCGTTGTCCAGCTTCTCCTCGAGAATCGGCAGCCGGTTAACCAGCATCGGCAGCCCGCTCAGCATGCCCTGCACCATCACCTGAGAAAACGTCTCGCGCATCACGATTTCGTCGCGGGACGGCACGATCATCGCGTCCATACCGCGGAAAAAATCCGGCATCGCCGCCGCATCCATCCAGGCGTAAGCCCGAATGCGGGCGTCGCCGAAATCCGGCGGATTGCGAAACGAGGCCAGGTGCAGTCGGCACCTTTGCTTGACCCCGTCGGGCAGCATCCGAAAAGCCGCCACGGCGGTGTCACTGCCTTTCCAGGCATTGTCGAGCTGGCCGACCACGCAGAAATGCACGCAGCCGTCGGATTGGCGATTCTCCGCAGGCGTATAGCGCTCCGCATCGGTCACGCCATAGCAGACCGACACGCGCGAAAAACCATGCCGCTTGAAATGACTTGCGATTTGACGGTTGACAGCCACCACCGTGGACGGCCAAAGCTTTTGCGCCCACAAACAGCGGCGCGTCGGCTCCCGATGCGCGATCAGCACGCACTGCGAAGACGCCCGCCGCAAGCGCAACAGCGTCATGACGGGAATCAACCGATTCGCCACATTGCCGAGAATCAACGCGGAAAACGCGCGTCGACCCAAAGCGCGGGTCAAGCGCCAGGATGCGAAAAAACCATGCCCTCCCCTCTCCGTCGAAACAATCTCCACATTCTCCGAATCCGTCCGCGAACGAATCCGCGACAACCATGACGGATGCGCCGCCACCGTCACTCGCCAGCCCAGTTCCGCCAGATCGCGGATCAGGTTCAGATTGAACAGCTCCACTCCGCGCGCATGCTCGTCGGCGGCACCCATCAAAACCTTGTCCAAAAACAACAGCGTCCGCATAGCCGGCCTCATTCCGTACTGCCGTCCGGATCCCGACCGGTGACCGCCCGATAGATCGACGAGGCGACAGGCGGACACCCCACGGCAAACGGCCCCTTGGCCCTGTGCCGAGCGGCGCAATTGCCAATCACAATCGTTCCGGCCGGCACATCCTCGACATCCTTGCCCAACACGACATGCAGTTTCCCGTCCTCCAGCCGATAGTCCGCAATCCGATCCTGGAACCGCTGCAAAAAAAGCAGCGTGGTCGACAAACAGGCCGAACAGGCGCCGCTTTCGTACACCATCGTATCGGGAAAGGCCAACGCCAACTCCGTGGGCGGCCGCTTGAAAGGTCGCTGGCAACCGCTCAAATCGGACGGATGCGTTTCGATCTTGTCCGCCTCGGCCCTGCCGACGCCCTTCTCGGCGGCCAGCCGAATATGCGAAACCGTCATGGGATCAATTCCCATTAGACGGCATGCCGTCGCGTCCGCCGCGACAGGATCCCAAGACGCCAGAGCCAGATCGGCCGGACGCGGATCGCCCGCGCCGGGTCCCAAGCCTTCCATGCCGATCCACCCGTCGATCACGGCAATGTCGGGCCGCAACACGGTCAGCATGTCGGCAATGGCCCTGTCCAGCGGCTTGGCATCCGCATTCGGATCGCCGTCGTCCGGCAACTGATGCAACGCGACCTTCTGCTTTTTGTAAAGCATCCCCTTGCAATTCTTCAGGCTCAGCGTCACCCCGGTATGCATGTGCGTTTTCATGACCGCCAACGAAAGGATCAAATCGAATTTCCGAACGCCCCCGCACACCTTCAGGCTCGGCAAAACGGCGCCGGCCGGCAACGGCACGATAGCGGGCGGGTCCGCATCCAGGTCCAGCAAGTCGCAACCCCGTTCCCGAACCGCTTCGGCAATGCCGCACGCCTCGAATGCGGCCATGACATCGACTCCGAGAATAGGGCTTTCACCCACCGCTACAGAGGCGGCGCCCGCCTTGCTCAACACATCGATGCAAGCGGCCACGGAATCCGGACAGCAGTTCACCCCGCTGTTCGGTCGCGTCATGCGCCCGACATTGGGCTTGATCAAAATGCGTTTCCCCGCCACTCCCGACAAGTTCAATGCGGATAAAACAGATGCGATGTTGCCATAGGCGCCGAGCCCCGAGCTTGCCGCCACCCTGGGCTTTTCGAAAACCGGCATGTTTCGTTTGTCATTCATGGCAAAATAGAGTAAAGCATATTGACAGTCGATGTAAAGGACTAAGGCGCTAAGGAGAGGAGATTGATCGATCATGCGTAAACCGTCAAAGCGCCGCTCGCTCAAGACCGGGTTGCCGCCCGGCACCATGGTCCATGTGGGCGAGCGCAAAGTCGAGCGAGTCACCATCGACGTCATCGAATACAACGAGCGCGAGATCAAGGAACACCGCATCGACAACCCCGACACCTTAGTCACCTGCATGAACAACCGCAACTCGGTCGCCTGGATCAATGTTGTCGGGCTGCACGACATCCCAACACTCGAAAAAATCGGGCAGGCGTTCAACATCCACCCGCTTACCCTTGAAGACATTGTCAACACGAATCAACGTCCCAAACTTGAAGACTACGGCCACTACCTTTATCTCGTCCTGAGAATGCTCTACCGGGACAAGACGGACGGAACCCTCGTCGTCGAACAGGTCAGCTTTGTGCTGGGCAGCCATTTCGTTGTCTCCTTTCAGGAAATGCCCGATGACGTATTCGACACCATCCGCAAGCGCCTGCGCACCAACAAGGGCCAAATCCGCAAAAAAGGCGGAGACTATCTGGTGTACACGCTGGTGGACGCCATTGCGGACCACTATTTCACGGTGCTGGAGGATATCGGCGACCGCATCGAAGACCTGCAGGAGAACGTACTGACCGCCACCGGGCCGGACACCCTGCGAACCATCCACGCCATGAAACGCGAGTGCATTTTCCTGCGCAAAAGCGTGTGGCCGCTGAGAGAAGCGCTCGGCGCCCTTCAGAAAAGCGAAAGCCCGCTCATGGACGCAGGCGTCGCGCCCTATTGGCGCGACGTCTACGAGCACACCCTTCACATCATGGATACCCTGGAATCGCTACGCGACTCGCTTTCAGGCGCCTTGGAAATCCATCTCTCCAACATCGGCAACCGCATGAACGAGGTCATGAAAATGCTTACGCTGATCGCCACGATTTTCATTCCGCTCACCTTCGTGGCGGGCGTGTACGGCATGAATTTCGAATACATGCCGGAACTCAAATGGCGTTACGGATACGCCTTCATTATGGGGCTGATGATCGCAACCGCAGTCGCCATGACGCTGTTTTTCAGAAAAAGGAAATGGCTGTGAAATCGCAAACCCATCTCGAAAAACTCTTGCGCTTCGGCCTGGCCGCGGCTTTGTGGCTTCTGGCGGACGGCCTGCGGCCGGCCATCGCCGCCGAGCCGAACCCCGAACTCCGCCTGCGCGCGCTGGTACAAAGCTTGCCCGCGCGCCCGAAAGACGCCCGACAGCGCGACGAATGGAACACCCTCCGTTTTTACGCGCGCAAAATGCAATACGCCGCAAGAACCTACCCCCCGTCCATTGAACGCCAGTTACTGCTGGACAATCACCTGCGCCAGGCCGAACGCATTCGGGACGCCTTGCGCGAGAACCGAATGCCGCCCGTCGTCTACGGCCTGCGCGAGGAAGCCTACTATTGCGACACGGACAGCTCGTATCAGCCTTTCCTGCGCTACCTGCCCGAAGCCGCCCGCAAAGGGAACCCTTTGCCCATGCTCGTCTACCTGCACGGCTACTCGCCGTTTCTGGACATCGTCAACTGGAGCAGGCTCGATCCCGCCATAATCGCCTTCGCGGAAAAGGATAACTTTCTGATCGTGGCCCCGTTCGGGCGAAGCAACACGGACTTTCAGAACATTGGCGAGCTGGACGTGCTGCGCGCCATCGAAGAAATGAAGCGCCGCTATGCCGTAGATGCCGAACGCATCGTGCTGTCCGGCTTTTCCATGGGCGGCATGGGCGTCTGGACGATTGGCGCGCATCATCCCGATGCCTTCGCCGGCCTATTGCCGATTGCCGCGCGTGGCGACTACTATTTCTGGCACAATGTCCGGCGCGAAGCCCTGCCCGCCTACAAGCGCGATCTGATCGACGCCGAATTCGGCTATTCCATGCTGGATCGACTCAAAAACACCTCGGTCTTCGCGCTGCACGGCTCCGCCGACCGCCTGATCCCCGTTCAGGAAGGCCGCCACATGGCCCAAGCCGTCCGCCGTGTCAACTCTCACGCCGTCTATGTGGAACTGGAGGGAGAAGACCATTGGATCACCGAAGCCGCATTCGAACGCGACGATCTCCAAAAATGGCTGCGAACACGGCGGCGGCCGAACCCGACCTCCGCGCTCCAGTACGACACGAGCCTGCTCCCCTCCCCGGTCGGCCCGGTCAAGCGCGCGTTTCTATCGCCCTTCATCTTTGTTTGCGCAGACGGCGCCCCCGAGCCATCGGCACGCATGCGCCAAGCCGCGCGCGAATGGGAACGCTACGCCAAGGCTTCCCCCCGTACCGCTCTCGAACAGACCGTAAAAAAGGAAGATTTGGCCCGCTACAACGTTTTTCTTTTTGGCGAGCCCGAAACCAGCGCCCTGATCCGAACGGTTTTCGAAACGTCCCCCGTTAAAGCCGAAGGAAAACGTTTCAAGGTCGGCGACCGAACCTT
>SLMC01000454.1 GCA_007133745.1 Kiritimatiellia bacterium | reverse complement strand
GCTCGAAACGCTCTTCGCTTTTGTCGTCGTCCCCGAATCGGCGTACGACCTTCAGGGCCACAATCTCGTCGAGACGCGAACGCGGATTGCAATCCACAACGCAACGGGCCTTGAAAATCTTACCTTGCGCGCCCCCGCCGAGTTCTTCCAGAATCTCGTAGTCGCCCAATCGCTTTTTAACGTCCTCAGCCACGTTGTCAGGCTCCTATAGGCTTTCTTGTCCTCGTCATTTTATTTTCAAAAACAGACGGGTCAGGTTTTTGAGCTTCTGCGGCGGCCGACGCAAGGTTTCCGCCGTTTCGTTCCCGGCGTTTCGGGCTTCGGCGCCATCCGGGGCGGCGGGCGGATTCAGCGGCGCCGTATCGGCGGTTTCCTTTTCTGAATCTTCGTTGGCCGCCGATTTTTCGGATGGCGAAGCGGCCAAGCCGACATCCGTACGCGTTTCTCTCTCGGCCTGTTCGGCTTCCTCCGTTGCGGGCGGAGGCGGGAAAGCGCCGACCCGAACCAGAATCACGGAAATGTTGTCTTCGCCGCCCGCATGGTTGGCGTCCGCCACCAGGTCGACAACCAAGTCGTCAAGCGGCGCGCGTTCGTCTTTGAGGAGTCGCCGCCGAATTTTTCTGTCGGACAGCATGCCGGTCAACCCGTCGGAGCAAAGCAGAAAGAGATCGCCTTCGCGAACGTCCACATCGGTATGCGCCAGTTGCAGGTTCTCGGAAATGCCGACGGCGCGCGTGACCATGCCGCGAAACATCTTGGGCAACTGCTTTTTGGACAAACCGGACTCCTCGGCCATGGAGTGATCGCGTGTGATTTGAGTCAGCGCGTTCTTTCTCAACCGGTAGATGCGGCTGTCGCCCGCGTGCACGGCGACGGCACGGACAGGAGCAAAGGCGTCGAACGCCAGCGCAACCACGGTGGATCCGGAAATGCCCCGGCCCTGATCCTCGGCCCGCTTGCGAATCCATTCGCTGGCATCGTGCAGGGCGCGGTCGAGCGCTTGGCCCTTTTTTTCCGCGCTGGCCCTGACGCTCGGATCGGTCAGGCCATTCATGGCCTCGGTCACCTCGCGTACCGTCGCCTGACTGGCCACGTCGCCGGAATCTTCGCCGCCCATGCCGTCCGCCACGCAAAAAACGCCTTGGGCATGAATCCGCGCGACGGAATCCTCGTTGCGCCTGCGTCGGCGCCCGACATCCGAAGCGTCGGCCGACTCCAAATATTCGAAAAGCGCATTATCCTTGTCCATACCCGTAGCTCCTTGAAAACCCAAAACAGCATGGTATCTCGTGATAAGACCGTGTCAACATAAACTGCGGCGCACGGACGCGGCGGGAATGCGGAATGTTGGAATGACGGAATGATGAAGACCATTGAAAATCAGTGGGTTGCATTTTAAGCGTCAGGCATTGAGCCCATCTTGCGCTGCATTTTCCCCCGTGTGCGAGATATCCGTTTTGGCCTTCTATCATTATTTCAACCTTCCATCGTTCCATGGGATGAGAGTGATTTCGCCGCCCCTATTGTCGGGACGAGGATTGCATGACCCACATGCCTCGCAGCATCGGGTCGCCCGGCAGCCCCGTCTTGAGCATAGCGGCGCGCAGCTCGATTTGCCGGGCAGGCGCGGCTCGCCGGTACGCGTTATTCATTTCCGCCAGCGTTTCGCGCAGCGTCCTCATCTCGCCCGCAAGCCATCGGACCAGAGGCGTTTCCCCAACGGTCAGCGCGGCGGGGTCCGGCGCCAGCTTCATGGCTATACCTCCGGCAATCAGCCGTTCCCGTCCCTGCCGTCGTGCGGCTTCCTGCAGCATGGCGGACACGATCGCGTCGCCCCGGCCCAAAAACCCTTTCAAGCGGTTCATTTCATCCGCCAGCCGCCCGCCCAGCAGCCAACGGTTGGCCGGTTCGTTCAAGAACGCGTCCAGTTCCCTGATTTTCCGGAAGGTCTCCTCGGTGCGCGTCAACAAGGAGGGGAACGGCCATCCGAGCGCCATGGTCGGATCCATTTTTTCGGGAAGCGTTCTGATCTGCATGTAAAACTCCTCGACGCCCAGCAGGCGGTCGTATTCTCCAACCGGATTCGATCGTGTCCGGCGGGGTATTTCGAATTGGAGCGTATCGCAGGCGAAAACCTTGTTTAGGGTATCGTTGTTTTCGAGCATGTCCAACCCTGGCAGAACCGAGGTGTCGCCGCCCATGAGGTTGCGAACGGTCCTATGGGTATGCGCGGTCTGCGCGGCGGCGGCGCGCAATTGGTCGTGAATTCTTTCGAGAGCGCCGCGCGCATTGGAAACGCGGATGTCCACCGCGCAGGCTTCCGGGGACGGCAACGCGAAGGGCGCGCCATCCAGTTTGTCGAACGCCATGGCGCGCGTCAAATCGGCCATGGCATGGAGCGCTCCGAAAGCGCGGGCCAATCCCTGGATCGGCTCCAGGACTTGAGTCGCCCGCCGCTTGACGGCGCCGTCCGCATGCTCGACTATGGTTTCGAGGGTGGTTACGATCTCCTGATAGGGCGGAAACGGCTCGCGCAGCTTCTCGAGGGCCGTGTCCAGCGCCAGGCTCTCCTTCAGGGCGGCCTCCAGCGCCGTATCGGTTGCCTCAAGTTCGGCCGCGAGTTTCTCCAGAAAGGCAGGCCGGCCTGTCCGGGTGGAGTCGAGCATGGCCTGGACCTGGATCCGATCCTTTTTCAGGGCGTCAACGGTTGCGTCGTCGCGCCGTAGCGAGCCCACGGCTCGCAGGCGCGCGTCCAGCATGGTCTTGGCTAGAGCGGCCGCAGCCCGTTCGGATACGCCGCGTTCGTTCCAGTCCCAGGCCTCCATGCGCTCGGACTGCAAGGCGCCGAGCCGACGGGTCGACTCCACCCAGTCGCCCCGTTCCAGAGCCGCCCGAGCGGCAACCCATTGCCGAGCCGTATTTTCCCATACGGAAATCCGCCGCCGCAAATCCTGTCTGTGCGCATGGAACGTTGCGGCGCCGCGCGCGGTTTCCGCGCTTTCCAGAATTTGGCGCGCCGCCTCGAAATCTTCCAGCGCCGCCAAGCTGCGGGCGCGATTCAGATAAGTCTCCGAGGACGGCTTCATCATCATCCAGGCGCCATACAGCGCCAACGCCGCCCCAAGCGTCGCCGCCGCGATGCCGAGCCGTAACCAGGCTTGCGAACCCGATCGGCGCGAGTCGCCGTCGTGAAACTCGATTTCCAAATGCGCGATCCCGATCCGATCGCCATTTTTCAAGAGCCGTTCCTTGTCCTCGCGCAGCGGCAACCCGTTCACCATGGTGCCGTTCTTGCTGCCCAAATCGCGAATCCAGCAACTGCCGTCTTCTTTGACGCCGATTTCGGCATGCCGTTTCGAGACCAGCGTGTCGAGCAGCGCCAACCCGCAAACCGGATCCGAACCTATGGTCAGGGACGGCGGGAGCAAAGGCTGCTTGTGCCCTCTCGACTTTCCGGTCAACACCCGCAATTCCGATGCCGCGCGACCCGCCGCGCGTTCGGTTTTCTTTTCAGCCAGCAGCGTATGATTTCCGATCCCGACTTGGTCGCCCGGCTTCAAGCGCCGCTTCTCGATCTTCCTGCCCCGGAAAAACGTGCCGTTTTTGCTTTGCAGATCGCGAATCCACAGGGATTTTCCCTTGCGAAAAAGCTCCGCATGGCGCGAACTGACCACCGGATCTTTGCCGGACACCTGCCATGCGCAATCTTTGCTGCGCCCGATCGCAATCTCGTCGGTCACGTCCTCCAGCGAAATTTCGTGCAGGGTTCGCCCTTCGTATTCAAGCCTGACTAGCATTTCGAATTCTCCTGCCTACCAGCGCCGCACCTGAAAATAGCGGTAGTCCTCCGTATTGGAGAAAACGGCTTTGGCCAATTCGGCGATGCGCACGGCCATGGCTTCGTCGCCCTGCGCCCGCGCATTGTCGCGAGCCAGGGCCTGACTGTTGAACCAGCGCGCCTGTCGTTCGCGCAGATCGACCAGCATGTCCAGAGCTTCTCGATAGGCCGCCGGATCGTCCTCGGCGACGGCTTTGACTAGAACCGACTTCAACAGGCTCTCGATCCGAGTCCATGTCAAGGGCGCGACTCTGGCCAAATCGCGCCGAATCCGCGTCAGCATGTCTTCAAGCGTCGCTGTCTCCAGCTTATCGTCCTCGGCCTCCCAGTGCGAACGCTCGAAGGCGATCGAGGGCTTGACATAACGCATGAACAGCATGCGTTCGGCACGCAGCCGCTCCGCAGCCGGTGTTTCGACCAGCAGGCTGTAGCGGCGCTGGCCATGACGGAACAGGCAGGCGACGCCACGCCACATGGTTTTGCCTTCCAGTCGCTGGTAGGGCACACGCGTAAAAGGCACGCCCTGCTCGAACCCGTAAAAGCCCAGTCGGGCATAAGGCCGATCAAAGCTCAGGACTTCTCCGTCGCGCAACGCCTCCTCCATCCACTCGGCAACCATGGTTTCCCGGCTTATCCGGGCGAAACGTCTGTCGGTTTGTTCCTGAAGAATCAGACGGAGCGGCACGCTGCCGGCTTGGCCGATCGCGGCTTCCGCGCGAAAACCGCCTTCAATGGATGTCACGCGTTGTGGGGCGACGCCAGGAATCAGCACGTCGAATCCGCCCTCGTCGGCCCCGCCGCCCGGCGCAGGCTCGACGGATTGAATGGGCCGATTCAAATCGTCGCGCGGCCAAACAATCTCCGTTTCCGGCGGCAGCGTGCGCGGCCGAAAAACAACGAGGAGCGCCAGTACGGGAAGTCCGATCGCAAAACCGATCGCCATGCGCTTGCGGACTTTCTTCAGTTCGATTTCGCGCAGCGCCTCCAATTCTTCGGGGCTGACCATTCGCGTTTGCATGGCGCGGGTATGCCCGCCTCCTTCGCCATCCGGTCCGGCCGCGGACAATCGGGTTTGAAACGCAGCCGTCCCCTCGCGCGTATCGCCAACTTGCGGAACAACGCCGTCCGTGCCCGACCCCGTGACATCCGCGCCGCTTTTTTCGCTGATCGGTTCATCCGATGTCCGGTCGTCGGCGGCGTGCGTTTCCGCCGCCGCGTCCGAATCTCCGCCGCCGATCGCGGCCTGTTCGGAACCGGCATCGGCGGGCGACTCGCCTTCATCCCGTTCAAGCGCCAGCTCGGCCAATGCGCCCAGGACGACACGCCGACCGGGCGCCCATTCGCACACGCCTTCCACGGGAACGCCTTCCAGTCGCGTCCCCGATTTGCCCAAATTTTCGATGGTCACAGTGTTGCCGGACACCACGATCTTCGCATGGGATCGGGAAATATCCGGCGCATTCACCTGAATGTCCGAAGTCCGGGATCGGCCCGCCACCGTCTCGCCTTCCTTCAGGGCAAAGGAACCGATTCGCTTGCCTTCCATCTCGACAGTCAATCGCCACATAGTCTTAGCGCCTTTCCGACAGCCATACATGCTTGTTGCGTGTATCCGATTAAGAGAGGCGCTTGCAAAACCCTGCAAGCGCCGGTTTCAGTGTTCAGGTTTCAGGAGTGCACAAAGCGGTGTGGCCAATCAAAATCTTTCCTGAAACCTGAACACTGAATACTCCCCGCTTAATTCCCCATGAATCCCGCCATGCCCGACCCCTTGATCCGCAGAATGAT
>SLMC01000122.1 GCA_007133745.1 Kiritimatiellia bacterium | reverse complement strand
GACGATATGTTCAGCGGCACAAAAATCTACGGCAACGTTTTCTACCGGGTTACACAAGCCGCTTTCATCGGCGGCGGCCGCGACTGCATCGTCGAGAACAACATCTTTGTGGATTGCCAACCGTCGCTGCATATCGACGCCCGGGCGATGAATTGGGCAAGTTACCACGTAAACACCACCATGAAAACGCGACTGAACGCCATGCCATACAGGTCCGACCTCTGGCGGAAGCGCTACCCGGAACTTGTGAATATCCTGGACGACGAGCCAGCCGCACCCAAGGGCAATGTCGTCGCGCGCAACGTTTCATTCGGGGGCAGATGGGCCAACATAATAGATGGGGCTGGTCGCTACATCACGATGACCGACAACTTGGTCGATCAGGATCCCCATTTCGACGAGAAACCGCCGAAAGGCTTTCGTCTGCGCGCGACCTCGCCAGCCCACGCGATCGGATTCAAGCCCATCCCGTTCGAGCGGATCGGACTGGTTGTCGACCCGTACCGTTCGGTTCTTCCTCCATCCATCCCGCTCCCTCCGGGGGGAGTGTTTGCCGGCAACCTCACCGTTGCCTTGTCATGCCGGACCCCGGGCGCGGTCATCCGGTACACCCTCGACGGCACGGAACCAACGGAGGATTCGCCGGTATACTCGCCGCCGCTGGCGCTGACCTCGTCCTGTACGCTTCGAGCTGCGGCCTTTGCCGGCAACCAACGCAGCGGAACGGTGGAGGCGACCTATACGGCGTACGACCTCGGCCCGGCCCAGCCGCTGCCTGTCAGCTTGCTGCCCGTGGTCGCCGGCGACGGCTATTGCCCGCCCAAGATGAACATGAACATGCACGGAGGGCCCATCGCGCTGCGGGGCAAGGTGTTTTCGACCGGAGTCTTCGTGCATCCGGGAGAGAAACCCAAGGGCGGCCGCGGCTTCGCGGAATTCTCGCTGGACGGCGGGTTGGCCAAAGCGACCCGCTTCAGGGCGACCGTCGGGGTGGAAGACACGGTTCAGGATCGCGGTTCCGTCGTCTTCCAGTTGTACGTTCGGCGCGACGGGTCGTGGCAACAAGTCTATGCCAGCGACATTTTGCGAGGAGGCGGAGACATCGAGGAGGTCGATGTCGATATCGCCGGAGCCGACGCGCTCCGTTTGGTGGTAACCGATGCCGACGATAACATCCATTCCGACCACGGCGCCTGGGCCGGCGCCCGACTGGAGTAAAATGCGGGGAAAAGGAACCTTAGGGACTGACCTGTTCTCGCGATGCCTTCGATGTCCGGACAGAGTTCGGAAGACAAAGAGTTTGGGCGTTGATAGGCTCGGGAATTGGGTGCGCGAAAACTGTCGGAACAATGATCACAGCCTTGCGTAGATCGCGCAGGGTGGACAGTCCGTTCCACTGCCCATATCTCATCGGCCGCGCACCGGTTTCGCGCTTGAGCCCGAATCGGCCGCGATAACGCATGAAGGTTTCATCAACGAATGCCTGGCTGCCCAGAACGAGTCCGTCCGAGAAATAGCGGTAATTCTTGGGGTCTTGAGCCAGTTCGGCCCGAACAGCGTTCAGATCGATAGGTGACGCCGCGCACCCCTCAGAAAATTTCCAGCTTGCGCATAAGTCGCCGAAATAACTCCTTAAAAAAGTGAAAGTATTTGTGTGTCCCTATGAATCTCTATGAATCTTTAATGTGGCGCAATTCGCCCTGACCCGCGCGGTATCGAAACAGCTTGCAATCTCCACGACTTTAGCCTAGTGTTTCATCTTTGCCTTAAAAACGCTTCCGCTTCTCGGGCGGCGGCCGCTCACGCGAATCGAAACAAAGTCATAGCGGAATGGAACTCCATGAGCATTGCACGCTGGTCTGAAACTCTTATTTCCACGTTGCGGGACGATCCGCAAGACGCTGAAATTCCCAGTCACAAGCTGATGGTCCGGGCGGGCTTGATTCGCAAGCTCTCCGGCGGACTCTATACCTTCATGCCTTTAGGCTGCAAGGCGCTGCGCCGAGTCGA
Organism: Kiritimatiellia bacterium; assembly: GCA_007133745.1. Lineage (GTDB taxonomy): Bacteria > Verrucomicrobiota > Kiritimatiellia > UBA8416 > SLMC01 > SLMC01. The sequence goes on along the minus strand of SLMC01000122.1, from coordinate 3,637 downwards.
AGCCATTGTGCGTCAGGAGATGGACAGGGCCGGCGCGCTCGAAATCCTGATGCCCGCATTGCAGCCGCGTGAAATTTGGGAACAGTCCGGACGTTACGACATCATGGGCGACGTCATGTTCAAGCTGCAGGACCGCCAAAAACGCGAGCTTGCGCTGGGTCCCACGCACGAGGAAGTCGTGACGCTGCTGGCGGCGGCGGAACTCAAGTCGTACCGGCAACTGCCCCGCACCCTGTATCAGATTCAAACCAAGTTTCGCGACGAGATTCGGCCCCGCTTCGGCCTGATGCGCGCCAAGGAATTCATCATGAAAGACGCCTACAGCTTCGACAGGAGCTGGGACGCCGCCGACGAAAGCTACCGCAAGATGTACGAGGCCTATCTGCGCGCGTTCGCCCGATGCGGGTTGCGCGTCAAGGTGGTCGAAGCCGATACCGGCGCCATGGGCGGACAATGGTCGCACGAATTCATGGTGCTGGCCGATTCCGGCGAGGATGGCATCGTGGAATGCGACGCGTGCGCCTATGCCGCCAATCTGGAACGCGCCGAACGGGCTTTCCCCGAACTCGAACCTTATCCCGACAGCGACAAAGCGCCGGAACAGGTCTCTACACCGAACGCCAAAACGATCGGACAAGTCGCGGCCTTCCTGAAATGTCCGCCGGAACGCCTGATCAAAACCTTGATCTACAACGTGGACGGACGAACCGTAGCTATCCTCGCTCCGGGCGACCGGGACGTGAACGAGCACAAGCTGGCACGAGCGCTCGAAGCCCGCGACCTCGCGCTGGCCGACGACGAAACCATTGCCGCCGCGACCGGCGGCCCGGTCGGCTTTTCCGGCCCTATCGGTCTGACCATCCCCGTTTACGCCGATACCGCTCTCAAGGGCTTGCGCGGCGCCGTGACCGGGGCCAATCGGGTCGACACCCACGTGCTGAACGTCGATCTGGATCGCGACGCCGCCATTGAAGCCTGGCACGACATCTGTTTCGCCGAAAACGACGACCGTTGCCCGCGCTGCGCCGCAGGAAAACTGCGCGAAAAACGCGGCATCGAAGTCGGACACGTCTTCAAGCTCGGAACGAAATACACCGAGGCTTTTTCGGCCCGGTTCCTGGACGAAGACGGCCAGTCGGAAGCGATGATCATGGGGTGCTACGGCATCGGCGTCACGCGCACACTGCAATCGGTCATCGAACAAAGCCACGACGAAAAAGGCATTGTGTGGCCCATGTCCATTGCCCCCTACCCTGTCGCCATTCTGAACCTGACCCCGGGCAAACCCGACTGCGTCGAGGCGACGCAAACGCTGGCCCGGGAACTTGACGAAGCCGGACTGGACGTGCTCATCGACGACCGCGACGAGCGGCCGGGCGTCAAGTTCGCCGATGCCGATCTGCTCGGGTTCCCTATTCGCGTTGTGGTCAGCGAACGCTCGCTGGCGGGCGGGAATGTCGAAATCAAATTGCGCACGGAAAAGGCGACGCCCGTAATCGAAAAGGACAATGCCGCCCTTAAAATCAGACAAATTTATCAGGATAGCATAAAAGCCTTGATTCTTTAGCCCGATTATGACAAAGATTTTTTTGAATTCACATAAAAAGGAGAGACGGTCATGACAAAACGAGACTTGGTAATGCGGATTTCACAGGAAACAGGCTTGATTCAAGAAGACGTCTATGCCGTTATCCAGAAGACATTGGACTACATCACGGACGCGGTTGTCGAGCACAAGCATGTCGAATTCAGGGATTTCGGCGTGTTCGAGGTTCACACGAGAAAGAAACGTATCGGACGCAATCCCAAGAAACCGGACATGGTCGTGGAAATACCCGAACGCAAAGTGGTCAAGTTCAAGCCGGGCCGCAAAATGAAAAAGCTGGTTCTCAACAGTTAAGCGCCACGCAAAACAGCTTCGCAAGGCGCGGCAGGGGGCCTGCGATTGGGTTGGAAAGGCGTGCCTTTCCAACCCAATCTAGAACCTGTCCGAAAAGGGGGATCTGTCAGAGCCAATTGTCATCCCGCGTGTCCCGCCGTAGTTTTCTTGCGAAGGCGGGACAAGACGGACACACGCAAGGTCGCGGGGGGGGACGGCGTCACAATGAAAATGCAGGGACATCACGGAAAGCCTTGGCTCCATACCCCGGCGCTCGGGATTCCGACTGTCCCGTGCGCGTCAACGCCGTAGGCATAGTAGCGGCGGCGCGACGATGCCGGGTAGTCTTCGCGGTCGATCCAGCCGTGGCCGCGGGCCGGCACGCCATGGACGCGAAAGGCGTACTGCCCCTGCCAGTCGTCCTGGCGCATGAGATGCCATCCTCCGTCATGTTCGGCAACGGCCGGTCCCCACAGAACCATGCGCGCGCCGTCTACCCAGGGAATCGCGCGCGGCGCGGACGGCGGCGACGGCACGGCCAGGGTTACCGGCGACGGTCCGCCCTCGATCCCCCAGGCGTTGACTGGCCGCACGATATAGGCGAAGGTTTCCGGCCAGCTATCTTCCGAGGCCTGTTGCGCATCGGGCACGGCCTGGTCGAGCCATTCGGTTTCCTGAACGGGCGCATCGGTCAGGCGCTCGTAACGCTCGTACAGCCCCAGACGCCATGGATCGAACCGGCGCCGCCAGTAATTGGCTTCGGGAACCGGCGCGCGATAGACATGGTAGCCGACTACATCGTCGGCGGACGCCGCCGGCCAGTCGAGGCGGATGCCTTCGGCCGACCGGACCGCCGACAACTGGCGCAACGCGGCAGGAGCCGCGGAGGCCGGATAGGAGGGGCTGCCTTCCTTGTCCTTTTCGCCCAGGGGCAAGACGCGGTAGTAGTCCGGCTTTCTATCGTCCGCCCCAAGGCGGTCCTCGAACAGGCGCGCGTCACCGGCCACCTCGCCGGCCGCCTGCCATTCCGCGCGCCAGACCTGCTGGCGGGGGCCTTCGCCAAATCCGCGATAGACTCGGTAGCGCTCGGGACTGCCCTGCCGCGGCGCCTGCCAGGTCACGCGCGCCAGTCCGTTCGTGTCCGTTTCCACGCCGACTTCGCGCGGCCGGTCGGCCAGCGGATCGGCCACGGCGCCGTTCGTCGGCCGGTAGCGATAGGTCCAGGTTTCGCGCACAGCTGACTCGCCCGAGCGCCAGGTGTCGTTGCCGCCGGAGATCACGGTCACGTTGCGCCGCTCGTCGTAGGCAACATCGAAGGCGCCGTAGTTCGGACGCGGGTAGGTCGGAGGCAGTTCCTCCCATCGGTTTTCGGCGATATGATACACCGCCACGCGCATGCCCTCATCGCCCCGGCCGAAAGCCAGCATCACGTCGCTGGCCGTATCATGCACCATCATCCAGCGATACGGATGAACGTCGCCGTCCGGCTTCAAGTCCGTCCACTGGTCAGCGGCGGGCTCATAGGCCCAGGTGGATCGACGGCCCACCACGATCAGGCGTCCGCTGCCGGGATGAAATACGCCGCCCGTATTGCCGATGCCGCGGCCGGGCCCGTCCTCGCCTGTGGTCATGAAATCCCAGCGGTTGGCATGAATGTCGTAGGTCGCAACGCGGCCGTGCGAGAAAACCGCCAAGCCGTGGATGGGATCCGAGGTTCCGGCCACCATGTTCAATCGTCCGTAATGGCGCGGCGGCTTC